>JBJFGY010000019.1:0-14971 GCA_051893155.1 Bacilli bacterium | reverse complement strand
ATAAAAATAGACCTTAATAGAAAAATTAAGGCTATTTTTATAAGTATTTATTTTATTATAAATTATAATAGATATCATGAGTATTATTTAAATAGACTTACATATAAAACAAGTAAAATAGTAAGTTTTAATAGTGCTCCAAGAGGAAATATATATGATAAAAATGGCATTTTACTCGTAGGTAATAAACTTATTAAAAATCTTGTTTTAACAAGTAAAGATGAAGATGAAATAAAAAATATTTTAAAACAAATTAATAGATTATTTCCTAGTGTTAGTATAAAAACAATGAATAGTATTATTAATAAAGGATATATCTATGAAGATAAAATACTTATTGAAGATTTAACTGATGATATGGTTCAAAATATTTTAGATAGTAATATTAATGGTATAGAAATAAAAGAAGGTTATAAAAGATATTATCCATATAAAGATACTTTAAAAAATATTTTTGGTTCTGTTAGTAAAATAACTAAAGAAAATAAAGATATTTATTTAAAAAAAGGTTATGATTTGAATGATGAAGTAGGAGTATCAGGATTAGAATTAGAATATGAAGAATATTTAAAAGGAACAAAGGCTAAATATAAAGTTAATGCTGATAATTCACTTACTTTAGTAAGTAATGCAAAAAAGGGAAATGATTTATATTTATCTATTGATATTTCTTTAGTAAATAAAATAAATGAAATTATTGATGATGAACTTATTAAAGCAAAAAAAATGCCTAATACTGATTATTTAAATGATGCTTACGTAATAATATCTAATCCAAATACTGGACAAATAATATCATTTAATGGGCAAAGATATATTAATGATGATACTTTTACTGATATTAGTTTAAATAATATTTTATCATCTTTTACATTAGGTTCTGTTGTTAAAGGTGCTACTATATCCGTAGGATATAAATATAATTTAATTGACCAAAATAAAAAAGTTTTAGATGGTTGTATAAAACTTAAAAATATTCAAGAAAAATGCTCTTTTCAAAGACTTGGTTATTTAAATGATATTAAAGCATTAGAAATGAGTTCAAATTATTATCAATTTCTTATAGCTATAAAACTTACGGGAAAAGATTATGTGAAAAATATGGAATTAAATGTAACAAATAAAGAGTTTGATATATATCGTAATATGCTTTGTTCATATGGCTTAGGTTGTAAAAGTGGAATTGATCTTCCAAATGAAAAATTAGGTTTAATTGGTGATAAAATAAGTGGAGATTTGCTTTTAAATTTAGCAATAGGTCAGTATGATACATATACTCCTATTGAACTTATAACTTATATAAATACTTTAGCAAGTAAAGGAGAAAAAAGAAAACCTAGTTTAGTTTCTTTTATTAAAGATAATGATAGGGTAATTTATCAAAATAATTTTGAGGTTATAAGTAATGTTGATATAGATAAAAAATATTATGATCGAATTTTTGAAGGATTTTATAATGTTATGAATAAAGGTACTGGTAAAGGATTTATGAATTATAATTTACATCCTGCGGGTAAAACTGGAACAAGTGAATCATTTTTAGATACAAATAATGATGGAAAAATTGATACAAAAACAATAACTCTTACTATGGCTGGATTTTTTCCTTATGAAAATCCAAAATATTCTATTATGGTAATATGTCCACATGCTTCTTATAATAATAGTTCAAATGAATATATTTATTCAATAAGTAGCAAAATTAGTCGAAAAATAACTAATTTATTTTATGAAATGGGTAAATAAAAATTCAATATAATGCATACAAGAAAACATACAAGATAATTGACTAATATTAATTCAAAAATAATACTTTTCTTAAACTATTTACTTAAAAACCTTGAAAAAAGACTAGTTATATTGGTATAATAATATAGTCTTGAGAAAAAGGAGGGATAATAATGGCTAAAAATGAAAATAGAAAAGAAGTAACTATTAAATGTACTAATTGTGGAAAAGAATTACGTCCTGTTAGTAAAAACAAAAAAAATAATCCTGATAGATTAGAACTTAAAAGATATTGTTCAGCTTGTCATAAACATGTTGTAGCAAAAGAAAAAAAATAAGGAGTGAAAAAATATGAATATTAATATTAATGATATTAAAAATGGTATGACTATTATTATGGATGGTAATTTATGTACTATTCAAGAATTTCAACATGTTAAGCCAGGTAAAGGCCCTGCTTTTGTAAGAATTAAACTTAAAAATTTAAGAACAGGATCTACTACTGAAGATACTTATAATACTAATATTAAAATCCAAAAAGCTCATATAGATAAAAATGAAGTTCAATATTTATATAATAATGGTGATACTTATACATTTATGAATAATGAAACTTATGAACAAATTGAAGTTCCATCAAAAGTTTTAGGAGATAATATTAAATTTATTAAAGAAGGTCTTACACTTAATCTAGATATTTATGAAGGTGAGATAATTGGTATTACTTTACCTGAAAAAGTAGAATATGAAGTTATTGAAACTGAACCTGCAGTTAAAGGTAATACAACAAATAATGCTAATAAAGATGCTAAGATTGAAACTGGTTATGTAGTAAAAGTACCTTTATTTATAAACCAAGGTGAAAAAATTATAGTATCTACTAAAGATGGAAAATATTCAGGAAGAGCTTAAAGCTCTTTTTTAAAATAAAATGAAAATAGGTGTTTTTGATTCAGGCATTGGAGGCCTTACTATTTTAAAAAGTTTAATATCAAAATATAATGCTCATTATATTTATTTTGGTGATACTTTAAATATTCCTTATGGTGAAAAAAGTAAAAAAGAACTTCTACAATTAACTGAAAAGATAATAAGATTTTTTGAAAAAGAAGAAGTTGATTTAATTATTATTGCTTGTGGTACAGTATCATCCAATATATATGAGCAGTTACAAGAAAAAACTAATATTAAAATGATTAACATTGTTTATAATATAATAGATTTATTAAAAAATGATAATCCAAGTAATATTGCAGTTTTAGCTACTCAAAATACTATTAATAGTCATATATTTAAAAATAATATTAATAATATTATAGAAATAGCTTGTCCTAAAATAGTGCCATATATTGAAAAAAATATTGGTAATATAGATGAGATATTAAAAGAATATTTAAGTTTTATCAAAGAAAAACATATAAATAATATTGTTTTAGGTTGTACTCATTATCCAATTATAAAAGAAAATATAAAAGATTATTTAGATTATGAAGTAAAATTTTATGATATGGGTAATATTTATTTAGAAAATATCAAAGAAAGTAATTTAAAAATAGAAATGTATTTTAGTTATCTTGATGAAAACTTAATAAAAAATATTAATAAAATTATTAAAGAAGAAAAATCTATAAATAAATTAATATTATAAATAAATTGGTTATTATTTATTGAATAAGAAATATTATTTTGATATAATAAATTTGTTGATGGTTGAAGAAAATTTACAACTTTCCTAGTCAAATCGTATTATGGCGTTAACATAAAAAAGTGTATGAATAACTTCATAAAATAGGGTGGTACCGCCATTATTGGTCCCTATATTTTATGGAGTTTTTATTTATATAAGGAGGAAAATATGAATATTTATGATGATTTAGTTTATAGGGAGCTTATTAAGGATATATCATCCCCAGATTTAAAAGAAAAGTTAAATAAAGGAGGTCTTACTTTTTATATTGGTACTGATCCAACTGGTGATAGTATGCATATTGGTCATTTTTCATCTTTTTTAATTGCTACAAGACTTAAAAAAGCTGGACATAATCCAATTTTATTAATTGGTGGGGGAACAGGTCTTATTGGTGATCCAAAACCTAATGCTGAAAGAAAAATGATTTCTTATGAAGAAGTAGAAAAAAATGTTGAAGCACTTACTAAACAAGCAAAAGATATTTTTGGCTTTGAAGTAGTAAATAATTATGATTGGCTAAAAGATATTAACTTTATTGATTTTTTACGCGATTATGGTAAATATTTTAGCATTAGTTATATGCTTGATAAAGATATTATTCGAAGAAGACTTGATAGTGGAATTACATTTACAGAATTTTCTTATATGATTATGCAAGCTATGGATTTTGAACATTTAATGAAAACAAAAAATGTTACCCTTCAAGTAGCAGGTCAAGATCAATGGGGAAATATTACTGCGGGAATTGAGCTTATTAGAAAAAAAGATAATAAAGAGGTATATGGTTTTACTATGCCACTTATTACTAAAAGTGATGGAACAAAATTTGGTAAAACTGAAGGAAAGGCTATATGGCTTGATAAAAATAAAACTACGCCATATGAAATGTATCAATTTTTTATCAATGTAGAAGACTCTATGGTAATAGATTATTTGAAAAAATTTACTTTTCTTTCAAAAGATGAAATTGAAAAAATAGAAAAAGAGCATTTGCATCATCCTGAAAATAGGCTTGCTCATAAAACCCTTGCTAAAGAAGTTATTACTTTTATTCATGGAAAAGAAGCTTTTATTGAAGCAGAAAAGCAAGCAAATGCTTTGTTTAATGGTGATATTAGCTTTTTAACATCAGATTTTTTATTAAGTGAATTTAAAGATGTACCTACATTTAAAATTAATAATGATAAATTATTATTAAATGTTTTAGTAGATAATAATATATGCTCATCAAAAAGAGAAGCTAGAGAAATGATTAATGCTGGGGCAATTAAAATAAATGAAGAAAAAGTTAATTCTTTAGAAAAAACTATTGATGATAGTGATTTTATAGATAATAAAGTATTATTACTTAAAAAAGGTAAAAAGAATTATTATTTACTTACCAAATGAGAGGTGTTTATGATTTTAGATGGAAAAAAATTAAGAGATACATTACTTTCTTTTTATAAAGAAAAAATAGAATTAGAAAAAATAAATATTACCCTTGCTATTATTCGAGTAGGTAATGATAAACCAAGTAAAGTTTATATAAAAAATAAAGTTAAATATTGCTCTTTAGTGGGAATAAATGTGCAAACTTTTGAACTTGAGGAAAATACTACCGAAGAAAAAATAATTAATCTTATTAATAAACTTAATAATGATAATAGTATTACAGGAATAATACTTCAAAGTCCAGTTCCCAAACATATTAATTTTACCAAATGTGTAAGTAATATTTTACCTTGTAAAGATATAGATGGTTTTACAAAAGATAATTTATTTAATTTAATTCATAATAAAAATGGTCTTTTTCCCTGTACATCAAAAGGAATTATTAAATTACTTAAATATTATAATATAGATTTAAATGGTAAAAATGTATGTATTATTGGAAGAGGAGATATAGTTGGAAAACCCCTTATTTTTGAACTTTTAAATAATAATGCTACGGTTAGTATTTGTCATTCATACACTAAAAATATCAAAAAATATACAAAAAGTGCAGATATTATTATTAGTGCAGTTGGAAAGCCTAATTTAATTACTTATGATATGGTAAAAAAAAGTAGCATTATAGTAGATGTTGGAATAAGTGTTGTTGATGGTAAGATAATAGGTGACGTTGATTTTGAAAATGTAAGTAAGGTTTGCAAATATATTACACCAAACCCTGGTGGGGTTGGTCCTATGACAATAGCTATGATAATCGAAAATTTAATAGATGCTTATTATATGCAAAAGGAGGAATAAAATGGATAATAAAATTGTTAAAGCTTTAGAAAAAGAAAAAATTAGACAAAATGATAGTATTGAACTAATTGCTTCTGAAAATTATGTATCAAACGATATATTAAAATTACAAGGAAGTATTCTTACAAATAAATATGCCGAAGGATATCCAGGTAAAAGATATTATGGTGGATGTGAAAATGTAGATGTTATTGAAAATTTAGCAATAAAATACGTGTGTGAATTATTTTCTTGTAAATATGCTAATGTTCAACCACACTCTGGGTCAAGTGCAAATATGGCAGTACTTAAAGCACTACTTAAGCCTCATGATAAAATACTTAGCATGGATTTAAATAATGGAGGTCATTTAACACATGGAGCTAAAGTATCATTTTCTGGTATGGATTATGAAGTAGTTCATTATTATTTAGATGAAAATACTGAAATGCTTAATTATGATAAAATCAAAGAAATTGCTTTAAAAGAAAAACCAAAATTAATTATTGCAGGTGCTTCAGCTTATTCAAGAGTAATAGATTTTGCCCGTTTTAAAGAAATTGCTAAAAAGGTAGATGCTTTTCTTTTAGTAGATATGGCACATATTGCTGGTTTAGTAGCTGCAGGCCAACATCCTAGCCCATTTCCCTATGCAGATGTTGTAACATCAACTACTCATAAGACTTTAAGAGGGCCAAGAGGAGGAATAATTCTTACAAATGATGAAGAAATAATTAAAAAAGTAAATAAAATGGTTTTTCCTGGTATTCAAGGTGGACCTTTAGAACATGTTATTGCGGCTAAATGTCAGTGTTTTTATGAAGCATTGCAACCAGAATTTAAAGTTTATGCTCAAAATGTAATTAGAAATTGTAAAGCACTTTGTGATACTTTAAAAGAAGAAGGATTTAATATAGTTTCTGGTACAACTGATAACCATTTAGTATTAGTAAATGTTAAATCAATTGGTTTAACTGGTAAAATGGCAGAAGATATTCTTGCAAAAATAAATATAACAGTTAATAAAAATATGATTCCAGGTGATACCGAAAAGCCAAATGTAACAAGTGGTTTAAGACTAGGAAGTGCCGCAATGAGTTCAAGAGGATTAAAAGAAGAAGATTTTAGGGTAGTTGGTTTAATTATAAGTAAAGCATTAAAAAATTATGATAATGAAAGTATTTTAAATGATTTAAAAATAAAGGTTAGAAAAATAACAGATAAATACCCATTATGGTATTAGAAAGGTAAAAATGAAAGGTAAATTAATTGTTATTGAAGGAACAGATTGTTCAGGTAAAGAAACTCAAACTAAACTTCTTGTCAAATATTTAGAAGATTCAGGTGAAAAGGTTTTTTCTTTTTCATTTCCTAATTACAACAGTCCAACTGGGAAAATTATAGGTGGACCATTTTTAGGCAAAAGTTATATATGCGATGGCTATTTTGAAGAAGGTGCTCCAAATGTTGACCCAAAAGTTGCATCTTTATATTATGCTGCGGATAGACTTTATAATCTTCCAATTATCCAAAAAAAATTAGAGGAAGGTTATACTGTAATTATAGATAGATATGTTTATTCTAATATGGCACATCAAGCTGGTAAAGAAGATGATAAAGATAAAAGACTAAAACTTTATAAATTTAATGAAACTTTAGAGTTTGATCTTTTAGGTCTTCCTCGAGCTGATAAAATTATCTTTTTATATATGCCGGTGGAAGGCGCCAGAGCATTAAGAGAAAATAGAGTAGAAGCTTTAGATCAAAATGAAATGGATGAAGAATATTTAAAAAAATCTCAAAGAGCATACTTAGAACTTTCTCAAATATATAATTATATTCAAATTAATTGTTTTGAAAATGGAGTAGTTCGCTCAATAGATGATATTTCGCAAGATGTAATAAGGGCTTATAAAAAATAAAAAACTTATCCTTTTGGATAATTTTTTTATGGGCAAACAAACTACAAGCCAAAAACCTAATAACATATTTTATTTATTGAAGGGAGATAATTATGTTATTTGATAATGAAGGATATTTTGGTAGCTTTGATGAAATGCTTTATAATTTTCCAGGAATAGATTTTAGTAAAAAATATCATGAAAAATTAACTAGTGAAGAAGGATTTTTAAAAGGTAATATGTTTGAAAATGAATATAGACCTTATAAAAATTATACTTATATTATGCCAAAATTAAAAACTGAACAAGAAAAATGTCTATTTAAAATTATGGAAGCTTCATTTGCTATTAATGATTATGCATTATATTTAGATTTATATCCAAGTGATGAAGAAATATTTAAAAAATATAAATCTTGGACTGAAAAATTAAAAAAACGTGTAAATGAATATGAAGAAAAATATGGACCTCTTACAATTGATGAGGCAAATTATAATTCATATAAGTGGGTCTTAGGTCCATGGCCATGGGAAAGTGAGGATTCAAAATATGTTTAAATATGATAAAAAACTTGCTTATCCAGTAAATATTACCAAAAAAGATTTAAAAATGGCAAAGTATTTAATTACTCAGTTTGGAGGACCAAATGGAGAGTTAGGTGCCGCAATGAGATATTTTTCTCAAAAATTTACGATGCCAGATGACAAAGGAAAAGCATTACTTAATGATATTGCTACAGAAGAACTAGGTCATGTTGAAATGATTTGTACAATGGTCCATCAACTTACTAAAAATGCAACTATAGAGGAACTTGAAAAAGCAGGACTAGGAAGTTATTATACAGAACATGGAGTAGGTATTTTCCCAGTAGATGCTACAGGTAATCCTTTTACTGCTGCTTATTTTGCAGTAACTGGTGATGTACTTGCAAATTTATCTGAAGATATGGCTGCCGAAGAAAAAGCAAGAGCTACTTATGAAGCATTAATTAATGAAACAAATGATGAAGATATTATAGGACCTCTATTATTTTTAAGACAAAGAGAAATAATTCACTTTAATAGATTTAAACAATTATATGATTATTATAAAAAGAAAAATTATTAAATTTTTAAACTTTATCGTAAGATAGAGTTTTTTTATCATTAAAAATAATTTAGATAATATATTTTAATATGAAAAAAATTATTAATTATAGCATTTTAATAGCATTTATTATAGGAACTATTTTTTGTAAAGTTTATCCAATTAATTTAAAATTATATTCTTTTTTTACGAGTTTTTTTTCATTTAAATATTTACTTTATTTAATTTTAATTATAATGTTATTACTTTTACTTCCAATACTAAGTATAAATTTTTCATATGTATTATTAATTTATAATTCTTTTATATTTGGTTATATGTTAGTATTATTTTTAAAAAATTTTGGTATTATAGGAATTTTTTTTATAATAACTTATATGATTATATTTAAATTATTTAATTTATTTATTTTATATTTATCATCATTTTATACATTTAAATTTATTAAACATATATATTTAAATATTTTTAGTAAATATAAAAGAAATAAAAAAAATTTATCTTTATATTTTAAAAAAAATATTATTATGATTTTAATTTATTTTATAAATAATATTTTATTATTGTGCACTTCTTTTCTTATAATACCATCACTTTTGAAATTATTTAAGATAAGTTTATAATATTGACTTTTTTATTAATTTTGTTATCATAAACATTGTAAGAAGGGAAAAAGTATGAGTAAAGTTGTTATTGGTATGAGTGGAGGAGTAGATAGTGCAGTAGGCGCTTATTTACTTATAAAACAGGGTTATGAAGTAATTGGATTATTTATGCGTAATTGGGATAGTAATATTAATAATGATATTTTAGGAAATCCTAATGATTTTAATGATATTTGTCCCCAAGAAAAAGATTATAATGATGCAAAAAAAGTTTGTGAACATTTAGGCATAAAACTTTATCGAGTAGATTTTATAAAAGAATATTGGGATTATGTTTTTACCTATTTTTTAGAGGAATTAAAAAAAGGAAGAACTCCTAATCCAGATATGCTTTGTAATAAATATATCAAATTTGATTTATTTGTAAAAGAAGCAAGAAAGTTGGGAGCAGATTATATTGCTACAGGTCATTACGCTAGAATAGTGGGTAATAAACTTCTTAGAGCAAAAGATTTAAATAAAGATCAAACCTATTTTTTAGCGGATGTAAATGTCAATAATTTTAAAGATGTACTTTTTCCTATCGGTGATTATACAAAAGATGAAGTAAGAAAAATAGCCAAAGAAGAAGGTATTCCTGTTTTTGATAAAAAAGATTCTACAGGTATATGTTTTATTGGTGAAAGAAATTTTCAAAAATTTATGGCAAATTATTTAAAACCCAATCCTGGTGATATTATAAATGTCGAAACTAAAGAAAAAATTGGAACTCATCAAGGACTTATGAACTATACAATAGGTCAAAGAAAAGGTGTAGGACTATCTGGTGATGAAGAAAGACATTATGTATGTGGAAAAGACACTAAAAATAATATTTTATATGTAGCATATGGCGATTCAAAATATCTTTATTCAGATGAATGTATAATAGAAAATGTAAATTTTATATCAAGTAAAAGACCTTCATTTTGCACTGCAAAATTTCGATATCGTGGACAGGATCATCCAGTAGCTTTAGAATATTTAGAAAATAATGAAATTAGAGTAATATATAAAGGACTTGCTAAAAGTGTTACTCCCGGTCAAGCATGTGTTTTATATGATGGTGAAGAATGCTTAGGTTGTGGTTTTATTAAAGAAGTTTTAAAAGAAGGTAAACCACTTTGGTATTTAAAATAAATTTTTTAAAAAATATATAGTAAAAAAAATAAAACTATGTTATTATTAAATAGTAGTAATAATAAGAGGTTTTATTATGGTAAAAATTAAAAATTTATTAAATAAAGCAAAAATTATTTTTAAAGATTTAATAAATAATATCAAATTATCATTTAAAAATAATAAAAAGAAAAGTATAGCTATATTAAGTATCATAATACTTGCTATATTAGGTAGTATAACTTTAATTACCTATTCTTTTTATGTAAATAAATCTACTAATTTATTAATAGCAGGGGTAGCCCAAATAAATCCAAATGATATAAAAATAAATATATATAGAGAAGATAAAGATAGTAGTGGAAATGGACTTGGAACATATTCACTCTCATATTATATTCCATCAGAAACAGCTTATACTTATATGGAAGCAAATACTACATGTGATGATGGAATAACAATAACAGGTTATACAAATAAAACTTTTTCAGTAAGTGCCACGAAAAGAGGAACATGTAATGTATATTTTGATGCTATAGATGGCGTAGCCGAAGATTATATAATAAATTTATTTGTTCAAGAAGAAGTCGGAGGAACAACGTATAAACAAATGGGACAACTTCCTATAAATGAAACTGGTTATTATTATACAGTTAATACTGATAAGACAAGTTGTAATCCAAGTGGAACAGTATCAATAGAAAATAATAAAATACTTGTATATGCTTCTCAAAATACTACATGTAATGTTTATGCAGATAAGCATAAAGGTGAAATTCTTTATAAAACAATTCAAACTAAATATACTGAAGGAAATACATTTGTAAAATTATATGATGGCGATGGCTCAGATACTTATGCAAACCCAGTATATTATTATAATGGCGCCGTAGAAGATAATAATGTCCTTTTTGCTGGCTTTTGCTGGAAAATGGTAAGAACAACAGATACTGGGGGAGTTAAATTAATTTATAATGGTGTTCCAACTAATGGTTCATGTAATAATACCGGAGAAGCTTCTCAAATAGGAACAAGTGAATTTAATAGTAGTACTGAATCTCCAGCATATGTTGGTTATATGTATAATACAGTGTATACTTTTTCATCTAAATCGAGTTCAGCATTATCTAATATTGTTTTTGGAAATTCATTTACTTATTCTGGTGGTACGTATACACTCACTGATACAATGACAGTGGCAACTTGGTCTAGTGGTTATAATACAATAAATAATAATCATTATACGTGTTTCACAACAGGAACTACTTGTTCGTCTATATATTATGTATATTATACTGATTCTGAAACTGCATATTATATAACGCTTACAGGTGGTAAATCTGTGGGTGATGCTTTAAATGAAATGTTATATGCAGATGATGTAAATAAAACTAATTCAACAATAAAAACATATATAGAAACTTGGTATGAAAATAATATGACATCATATACATCATATCTAGAAGATACAACATTTTGTAATGACCGGAGTATATTAAATTTAAATGGCTTGAATCCTAATGGTGGAAGTACATCAAGTTATTTACAATTTAAAAATTTAAATTATAGTTTAGTATGTGCCAATGAAACAGACCAGTTTAGAGTAGGAAATGCAAAAGCACCACTTAAATATCCTGTAGGCTTACTTACTGCCCCAGAAGTGTCGCTAGCTTATGAGGATGCAAACTGTAGTACATATTATTTAAATACAGGAGAGTATTATTGGCTGGGGACTCCTAACTCTTTCGACGACAACATCGCTCACGGGGATATCGTCTTGAACTCAGGAGTCGATCATAGAGACTTCGTGAACTTTCCCTACGGGGTCCGGCTGTCAGTTTCCTTAAAACCTGGCACCGTGTTTGTCTCAGGAGATGGGTCATATACTTCGCCTTATTTGATAGAAGCTGATTAATGGTTAAAAAATATAGTTAAATACTAAAAATACTCAGAATTTAAATATTTTGAGTATTTTTTATAGTCAAAATATTTTTATAAAAAAAGTTTACAAATAGAAACATATTTATTATAATGTATTCATAGGGTGATGAATATGAATTATGATTTAGGAGAAAAAGTTAAATTATTAAGAAATAGAAGAGGTTTGAAGCAAGATGATTTAGCTAGAGTTTTAAAACTTAGTCGTGGACAAATATCTAATTTGGAAAGTGGTAAAAGAAATATAAGTTTAAAACAATTAGAAAAATTATGTGAGTATTTTAAAGTGGATATGTCTTATTTTCTTATGTCAGAAACAACTGATTCTTGTTTAGATTTAATAGAAAAAGCAAGAGTATTATTTGATAGTAAAGAACTTACAAGTGAGCAAAAAGAAGATTTATTTACTTCAATTATGAAAATATACTTAGATTCAAAAGATAAATAATTATGAAAGGAGGGTTTTATGAATCAAGATAAAATGCATTTGATAAATAAAATATTTAATAATGAAACTATTAGAACGGTATGGGATAAAGAAGATGAAAAATATTATATAAGTGTTGTTGATATAGTAGGTGTATTATCCGAAAGTAAAGATAGACAATCTTATTGGAGAAAATTAAAACAAAGATTAAAAGGAGAAGGAAATGAAACCGTGACAAATTGTCACGCTTTGAAGTTGAAAGCACAAGATGGTAAATATCGTTTAACTGATGTTGTAGACATTGAAGGAATGTTTAGAATAATAGAATCAATTCCAAGTAAGAATGCAGAACCAATGAAATTATGGTTAGCTAGATTAGGTAGTGAAAGAATTGACGAAGTTTTTGATCCTTCAATAACAGTGCAAAGAGCAATTGATACATATCGAGCTAAAGGATATTCTGAAGATTGGATTATTAAAAGAATAAAGGGAATACAGGATAGAAAAAAATTAACTGATACATGGAGAAATGGTGGAGTTACTGAAGAAGTTGAATTTGCGATTCTAACAAATGAAATTTATAAAACTTGGTCTGGAATGACGGCTAAAGAATATAAAGAGTATAAAGGTCTTAGAAAAGAGAGTTTAAGAGATAATATGTCAGAATTAGAAGTTGCACTTGCAGATATTGGTGAATTAACAACAAGAAAACTAGCAGAAAAGCATAAACCTATTGGTTTAGAGGCAAATAGGAAAATAGCCAAAGAAGGTGGACAAGTTGCAAATAATACTAGAATAGATATTGAATCAAGACTTGGAGAGCCTATTGTAACTAAAGATAATGCATTAAATTATCAATATATTGATGAAAATAAACAAATTGAAAATAAATAAAGATATAAAAAAGAAAGGAGTGGTTTTGTGAAACAAGATAAAATGCATTTAATAAATAAAATATTTAATAATGAAACTATTAGAACAGTATGGGATAAAGAAGAAGAAAAGTATTATATAAGTGTTGTTGATATTGTTAGTGTTATATCTGAAAGCAAAGATGGTAGAAAGTATTGGAATAAGTTAAAGCAAAGGTTAAGGGAAGAGGGAAATGAGTCGGTGACAAATTGTCACCAACTGAAATTAAAATCTTTAGATGGGAAATATTATAATACTGATGTGTGTGATATTGAAGGAATGTTTAGAATAATAGAATCAATTCCAAGTAAAAATGCAGAACCTATAAAGCAGTGGCTTGCAAAATTAGGTAAAGAAAGAATTGACGAAGTTTTTGATCCTTCAATAACTGTGCAAAGAGCAATTGATACATATCGAGCTAAAGGATATTCTGAAGATTGGATTATTAAAAGAATAAAGGGAATACAGGATAGAAAAAAATTAACTGATACATGGAGAAATGGTGGAGTTACTGAAGAAGTTGAATTTGCGATTCTAACAAATGAAATTTATAAAACTTGGTCTGGAATGACGGCTAAAGAATATAAAGAGTATAAAGGTCTTAGAAAAGAGAGTTTAAGAGATAATATGTCAGAATTAGAAGTTGCACTTGCAGATATTGGTGAATTAACAACAAGAAAACTAGCAGAAAAGCATAAACCTATTGGTTTAGAGGCAAATAGGAAAATAGCCAAAGAAGGTGGACAAGTTGCAAATAATACTAGAATAGATATTGAATCAAGACTTGGAGAGCCTATTGTAACTAAAGATAATGCATTAAATTATCAATATATTGATGAAAATAAACAAATTGAAAATAAATAAAGATATAAAAAAGAAAGGAGTGGTAATGAAACTATTAGAATAGTATGGGATAAGGAAGATGAAAAATATTACATAAGTGTTGTTGATATAGTTAGTGTTATATCTAAAAGCAAAGATAGATAATCTTATTGGAGAAAATTAAAATTTAGATTAAAAAAAATAAAATGAAACGGTTACAAATTGTGACCAGTTGAAATTAAAAGCCGGTGATGGTAAGTATATTGTAACTAAAGATAATGCATTAAACTATCAATATAATTGCTGATAATAAACAAATTGAAAAAAATGATTTTTTTAAAATCGGTAATTTGTGGCATTTTCATTCGGTAATTTTTAAAAAAGAATAAAGTTTAATTTTTAAACATACTATTAAATATGAATAGTATGTTTTTATCTGATTTACAAGAAAAAGAAATAATATCAATTGAAACAGGGCTTAATTATGGTCATA
>JBJFGY010000018.1:0-15107 GCA_051893155.1 Bacilli bacterium | reverse complement strand
ATTTATTATTAAATTTAAGTTTATCAACAATAAAAATAGACAATTAACTAATAATTGTTTATTTAATGTCTGAATAGTTACCAAAAAGAGAGAATTATTTAGTAAAAAGACTTGAAAAAAGGATATATTTTTGATATTCTATAAATGTCTTATGGCGAAATTGGTGAAGTGGTAACACGGTAGATTGTGGCTCTATTATGCAAGGGTTCGATCCCCTTATTTCGCCCCATTTTTGGGAAAATCAAACCTTTTGGTTTGTTTGATAGCTAAAAGCTAGGAATTTCAATAGGAAATCCTAGTTTTTTTGCATATTAAAGAAAGGTTTGATAGTATGAAATTTGAGAAAGTTAATATGCCATTAAATAGGAATTTATTTAATAAATTAAATAATATGTGCATATTTAATAATTTGAAATTAGAATTTAAAAATGGGCTAATATTTAAGGTGGTTGATACAAATGTTAATTTTATTGAGCCACATAGATTTATTATTAAAGTAGATGATGTAGCCTTAGTATTGTTGTGTTATGATAATTTGAATTTATATTTATATGATAAAGATATTATAGTAAATGTGCCATTGTTAAAAGAATTGATTACAAAAATTAGGAGTAAAAGTTATGGGGCGTAGAAGATTTGGCGTCACATTATTAAGCACCCCAGATTATTATTTGTTTAGTGAAAAAGAAATAAAGGCAGTTTATTATAATTTGATTAAGTTTATAAAATATAAGTATAAAAATAAGGATTATGATTATAGCATTTTAGTTGGAGTGTCCAATGTTGATGGTAAAAGTGTTGATTATAAATATAAAAGTAATGGTGTTGGAAGACCTAAATATGAATTTATGCCTAAGAATAAAGTCAAAGGTATTAGATATGTAAATTGGCATTTGCACATTATGATATGTGGTGCTCCATTAGGAACAATGGTAAGAGATATTGAAGAATATTTACAAAAGATATTAAATGCTAAATTAGTAAATGAAGAATTTGATAAAAGAGTTTATGAAAGTCCTAATTTTAATAAATATTATTTTAGTGGCTATAAAAAAGAAATAGATGTTTTGATGAGTGGTTTATTAAGAAAAAGAAAAAACTCTAAAGAAAGAGTGCCTAGATGTAGTTTAGTTAATTTGAATGTTAATAGAAGAAAGACAAAAAATAGAAAAGATGATTACGAACATATAATAAAATATATAGAGAAACAAAGTATATTAACTCAAGTTATTGAAAGCAAAGGTTTTACAGTTGCTTATTTTGATATTGCTAAGAAATTGAATTTATTGGCAAAACCAGTTAGTGGAAAATGCTTTAATAATAATAAATATAAGGGGTTTAAGTAGTTTTATTAACCCTATTATAATAAAATTTATTAAATTATAAAAAAACATATAATATTAAAGAAAATAGATAAGAATAATAGTTTTTAATAGGAAATAATAGTATTTTTATTAAAAATTAGAGTAAGGAGCATTGAAAATGAAAAAATTGAGTGTTAAGCAAGAATTAGCAATAAATGAATTATTAAAAGGTAATAGTATTGTTGATAGTGCTAAAAATATAGGTGTTAGTGAAGCAACATTGAATAGATGGCTTACTAATAGCGAGTTTAAAGCAAGTTTAAATGAGAGAAAACAATTGATAGTAGATAGTTGTATTGATAGTGTTAATTTAATGGGAAATAAGGCTTTAAAAGTAATAAATGATATATTAGATAGTGAAAATGTAAGTTATAATGTTAAATTAAATGCTTCTAAAAGTGTTTTAGATATGATATTAAAGTTTAATGAACAAAAAAATATTATAGATAAAATGAAAGAAATAGAAGAATTAGTAAATGAGAAAGTTGGTGTTAATAATGAGTAGTTTAAATAGTATAAATTTAAAATTAGATAAAATAAAAAAAGCCATTGGTAATAATGGTATTGATTTAATTTATATATGGATTGAAGAAGATAAGCCAATTAGATTTGATTTAATATATAAAAATGGTAAAAAAATAGAAAATATATATTGTAATAGTATGGATGAGTATTTGGCTATTAAAGAAAAATATAGTAATGTAAAAATGTTAGAATTTATTGGAGTTAAAAAGCCAGAGCCCGAAGATGTGGCAGTGGCTTAATTAGTATCATTTAATCCATCTATATATGCTTCAACTTTTGCTTTATTAATGTTAGATAATTTGTTAATTTTATTTAATAGCATAAAGTCGTTGTCAGATATATTATTAGGTTTGATGTCATTTATTGGTATATCATATTTTGTCCTGCATAATAAGTAGTCTATTGAAGTATTATAGTGATTTGCAAGTTTAATAAGCATATCAGGGCTTGGGAAGATTCTACCAGTTTCATAAGAAGATATTGATTCTTGGGTAGTATTTAAAGCCATAGCAACCTTTATTTGAAGTTCCCCGCGCTTTTGCCTTATTGTTTTAAAATTAGTTTCCACATTTTGCCCTCCTTTATATATAATTTTAAAGATATTAAAAGTCAGTGATAGCAATATTAGTAATATTTGTATAACTGATATTGTATATTTTGCGAAAATAATATATAATTATGTATAAGAGAGGTGTAAATATGGAAGATTTATTTTATTTGTTATTAGGGGTTGCAGTTATAGTATTGCCTATTTATTTAATTGTTAAAGCATTTAAAAATAAAGGTAAAAAAGAAAAAGTAATTAAAGAAAAGTCTATTGTTAATGAGAAAAAAATTAAAAATGAAAAAGAAAAAAGTTTTGGTAAAATGTTTGCAATTATATTTGGAAGTGTAATTGGTTTTATATTTTTAATAGTAGCAATAGCAATGATAGCAACAGGTGGAAAAGTTGAGCCAGTAGATAATAGTTCAAAAGCAATAAAAGAAATTAAAAGTAGTCTAAATGTTAATAATGAAGAAGCCCAAGCAATAGAAGATGTTTTAAAGTCAGTTGGAATAGATGAAGTTGAAGATATAGAATATGATGAAAGTTTAAATGAGATTGAGGGTATTGGTTCTAAAGGTTATAGAATTAAAGCAAGTTTTAGTCAAAATAATAGTATTATTTTATATGTTGGTAGTGATAATAAAGTTATAAGCATTAGATGGGCTGACAAAGATTTTTATAGAAATGGACAAGTTTTATTAAATTTTAAAGATTATGTAATAACATGGGATGAGAAAAATGAATATAATATTGATGCTCAAAAAAGAATAAAAGCATTATTAAAAGCACCTAGTACAGCCAAATTTCCTAGTATTTCAAATTGGAAGTTTGGTAAAGATAATGGAATTATTATAGTACAGGCTTATGTAGATAGTGAAAATAGTTATGGTGCTAAAATAAGAAGTGAATTCCAAATAAAATATGATAATAATAAAAATGTTATATCTTTAATTATTGATGGAGTTGAATATATTAAATAATTATTAAGTGTTTTTATTAGTTATAAGGTTGATTTAGCAATTTGGTATAAATTATATTGAATTGCTTTTTTTATTAAAATTTGCAAGGAATAAATAAAAATTATATATAGATTTAATGTATAATTGTTGTAGGTGTTATATTATGGGGAAATTAAATATAGTAAGTGGTAATATTTTAGATTATTTAGATAATAAAGATTTAATAGTTAATAGTGTCAATAAGTATATGATTTGTGGTAGTGGTGTTTGTGGTGCAATATATAAAAGTGCTAATAAAGAATTGTTAGAAGAATATTGTAAAGATCATTATAAGGAAAATATGAAAGTTAATGAGATAAGATTTAGTCCAGGTTTTGATTTAGGCACTGATATATTGCATATTTATTGTCCTAAGAGTTATGAAAGTAAAGAGCAATTAAAAGAGTTGTTAGAAAGTTATAATAAAATATTTGTAGGGGCAAAAAATAAGGGGTATAAAAATATTATTAGTGTTAGTTTAGGAACAGGGGTACATGGTTATAAGCATAATGATATAGCAAAAGATGTTATTATTAGATTAAAGGAATTAGTAAAAGAATACAATATTGATTTTACATTAGTGTTGCCAAGTGAAGAAATAAAAGAAATATATTCCTTTAAGTAGGTAATTAGATAAAAATAATGTATAATATTGTTGTGGTGATATTATGCGTAAAAGTATTTATGATATTTTAGGTAAAAAAATTGATTATTATAATGAGTATGAAAAATTATATGAAATGTTTAATGAAGATAAAGTTATTGATTATGGTATTTATCATTATTCTTGGGCTGGATTATTTGAAAAATTTATTGAATATTGGGATTATAGAAATGTATATACAACAGTTGATGAGATATTAGATTATTTAGAATTGAGCGAAAGTGTTTCAGATGGAGAAAATGTAATTGAAAAAATATTATTGTTAATAGATTTGATATTAAATGTTTGTGAATTTGTAAAGTATAAACAAAGGGAACATTTTAGTGAATTTCATGATTTGGGAAATGATAGAATTAAGTTAATTTATATAAAAAGTGATATTTTATTACAAAATATAGATATTATATTAAAAGATTTAGGTTATAAGAAGATAAAAAAAGATAAGTATAAAATAATGCTTATGAAAGATAAAGCTGACCCTATTGTAACAGCATTAACCGTTGAAGATGAAAGTATTGCTAATTTAATATTAGATTATAATGATTTTAGAATTGAAAATGATTTAAAAGCAAAAAAAGATATATTAAATAGTTTAGGTCAATATATAGAGCCATTAAGAAAAGAGATAAAGCAAGCAAATAGCAGTTTGGAAGATTATATATTTTTTTGCTTAAATAAACTGCATATAAGACATAATAATAAAAGTGGTAAAGATAAAATAAATTATGTAGCAAATATAAAGAAGAAAGATTTAATAAATTGGTATGATAAAGTTTATGATTTAATTTTATTAGCAATAAGATTAGTTGAAATGCCTAATTACTTTAAAGATTTTAAAGAATTAAAAAAGAAAATTATAGAAGATGAAACTGTGAAAGAATAGCATTTAAAAAAGTAAAGGTTTATAAAGATTTAATTTGAATATGAATTAAGTCTTTTTTTGTATTTGTAAAAGTTATTTGCTGATTTTTAAAATATTTAAAAAGTTTTTAGAGGTTTTTAAAGAAAACGGTTGAGAGTTTGAAAGAACGAATATATTATATTTTATTGTAAGGAGGTGTTCAATGAAAGAGCAAGAATTAAGAAAAATAGTAGAATTTGTATGCAATGGTTATGTTGATACAATTATGGAGAATATTGAAGATAATAAAAGAGAATTCCCCTATGCTATTGCTTGTGCTAATTATATTGCTGAATTAAAAGAAAATAATATTGTTGTTGGTCTTAATGATGTATTTATTGATACTGTTATAGATAGAATATTTAGAGAATTTAGCAATTATATAGGAAGGTAAATTTATTATGAAAAGTAAAGTATTTGGTTATGCTAGGGTTAGTAGCAAAGAACAAAATGAAGAAAGACAATTAGTAGCCTTTAAAGAATATGGCATTGATGAAAGAGACATTTATATTGATAAGCAAAGTGGTAAAGATTTTAATAGAGAGCAATATAACATATTAAAAAATGTATTAAGAGAAAATGATTTATTGGTTATTAAAAGTATTGATAGATTAGGTAGAAATTATAATATGATAATTGATGAGTGGAAAGATATTACAAAAAATATAAAAGCAGATATTGTTATTATTGATATGCCCTTATTAGATACAAGGAATAATAAAGATTTATTGGGAACATTTATTAGTGATTTAGTTTTACAAATATTAAGTTATGTTGCAGAGCAAGAAAGAAGTTTTATAAAGCAAAGGCAAAAAGAAGGAATTATTAATGCTAAAAATAATGGAATTAAATTTGGAAGACCTAAGATAGAAAAACCAATTAATTATAATGAGGTTATTGAATTATGGAAAAAGAAGAAAATAAAAAGTAAAGAAGCAATGGAATTATTGGGGCTAAAGCCTAATACATTTTATAATTTATTAAAGAAAAATGCTTAAATTTAATCAAAATTATGTAAAAAACAACATTTTTTTACAAAAAAATAAAAAAATTAGGCAAATTGCCTAAATTTTATAAAAAAGAACATATAATAATAACAAATAGATAAATTATGGCAATGTTTTGCTGTGAATTATTTATTAAATAATTTTAGTTAGGTGGTGGTAAAATTGCTGCAAATAAAAAAGTTTAAGCCCAATGTTTGAGAGAGAGCTTAAACCATTAAATTGATGTATAGGCTTCTTTCGAAATCCTATATTTATATTATATGTTATTTATGATTAAATTATAAGTATTTTTTGATAAGAAGCCTAAATTTGTTAAATAAAAAATGAATTTAGGAGGAATATAAATGGAAGAAAATAAATTAAGAATTGGTGCATACATAAGGGTTAGTACAGATGACCAAGCCCGTGAAGGACATAGTTTAGATGAACAATTAGATAGGATAAAAGGCTTATGTAATTGTAGAGGCTATGAGATTTGCAAAATTTATAGAGAAGATGGGAAAAGCGCTAAAGATATGAAAGGTCGCCCTGAATTTCAAAAAATGATAAATGATGTAGTTAATGGTAAAATTGATGCAATATGTGTTTATAAATTAGACAGATTGACTAGGTCAATTAAAGATTTAGAAGAGATTTTAAGTTTAATAGAAAAGTATAATTGCAGTTTAATATCATATTCAGAAGAAATAAACACAAAAAGTGTATATGGAGTATTTTTTATTAAAATGGTTATATTATTGGCTGAATTAGAATTAGGACAAACAAGGGAAAGAACAATAATGGGATTAGTAGGAACAGTTAAGCAAGGTATTCCAATAGGTAAATTGCCGTTAGGCTATAAAAGAGATGAAAATAATGCTGATGAGAAATTAAGAAAAAGAGCAATTATAAATGAAGAAGAAGCCCCAATAATTAGAAAAATATTTAATTTATATTTAAAGGGTTATTCATATTATTATATTGCTGAGAAATTAAAAGAAGAAGGCAATAATTTAATGCAATGGAAAGATTGGGCTATACAGCAAATATTAAATAATAGGTTATATTGTGGAGATATAGAACATAGAAAGACATTGAAAGATAAAGAGACAGTAATTTATGAAGATGTAGTTCCCCCTATTGTATCAAAAGCAGTATTTAATGATTGCCAAGTGTTAATGGAAAAGAATAAGCATAGTTTTGGTGGTAGTTTAGATTATATGTTTGGTAAGACATTATATTGTGCAAAATGTGGTAGCCTATTATGTGTTAGTTCAAATAAAAGTAAAAATATTAGGCATTATATTTGTAAAAAATGTAAAAGCAGAATAAATGAAAGCAAAGTTGAAAAGCAGATATTAGATAAGTTAAGTAATATTGCTGAATTTAATATGGCTTTAACATATAATGCTTTAATGGTAGATAATGATAGATTAACAGAAATATTAAATAATGTAGAAATAGAAGCCCCAGATGAAAGATTAAAAGCGAGAAAAGAAGAAATAAGAAATATGTTAGATGATAAGGTAATTAAAGATATTGAGAATAAAGAAAGTCATATTAAAAAATGGGAAGATATGACTTATGAAGAAAAAAGAATTTTTGTGCAGTCCACAATTGAAGCAATATATATTAGTAAATTAAAAGGTGCTAATCAGCAAGATTATAAAATAAGAATAGATAAAATAAAATTTAAGAGCAGTCAAATAGAAGCATTTTTTGATTTAATTAGAAAAGGTGTAATAGATATGTATTGTAATAATGGTAATAGCAGTTGGTCTATGGCGACAATTGATAATAAAGAAGAATTAGATAATTATTTGGCAAGATTAAGAAAGCATTATAATATTAAGATAGTTGAAATTCCTATTAGGGGTGATGAGTGGAAAAGTAAAAAGAAAAGCCAAGAATTAGATGCTTTAATAGAAAGTGTTGTTAATAATCCTAAATGCTTTAAGACAATTAAAGTAACAAGGAAAAATAAATTGTTGAAAGATAAATTTGAAAAAGAATTGCATTTGCATTTATGCTTAGAAAGTTAGCAAAATGGCTTGACTTATAATGCATAATTTAATAAAATTTAATTAGAAAAAAGGCAAGGAATAAAGGTTTTATGCCGATTGGAATTCCGCCCCATAGATAAATTAACAAATCATTTATTGGTTTGTTTTTTTGTTTTTAAAAATTCTTCAAATTTTAATATTCCATAATCTTTATTATAATAATTAGGAAATTCATTTAAATGTGCAAGAGCAATTTTCATAGTCATAATTAATTCATTATCTGTAACATTAGTACTTTTATTAATAAGTCCATGTTCTAGTTCAACATTAACCCCGGCTATTAAATCCTCTAAAGAAAATTTATCAAATTTAATTCCTAACATTTTACTTACACTTTCTATTTCATCTTTATTATACATATAATCACCATTAAATTATATGATATTCAACTAAATATATAGTATATTCAACTAATAGTTTATTGTTAAAAATATAAAATTACTTTATAATTTTTTTGAAGAGGGATAATTATGATATATTTAGATTATGCTGCAAATACTCCAGTTGATAAAAGGGTATTAGATAAATTTAATAAAGTTACCATGGAATTTTATGGTAACCCAAATAGTATACATAATGAAGGAATTAAAGCCAAAAATTTAATTGATAATGCAAGTGAAAGCATTGCACAATATTTTAATACTAAAAAAGAAAATATTATATATACATCTGGTTCTAGCGAATCAAATAATTTGGTTATTAAAGGACTTGCAGATAGATTAAAAA
Organism: Bacilli bacterium; assembly: GCA_051893155.1. Lineage (GTDB taxonomy): Bacteria > Bacillota_I > Bacilli_A > RF39 > UBA660 > UBA6448. The sequence continues at coordinate 6,333 of JBJFGY010000018.1, read as the reverse complement.
ATAAAGGTAAACATATTATTATATCTGAAATTGAACACTCAAGTATAATTGCACCTTGTAATTATTTATGTTCTTTGGGATTTGATGTTTCCGTAATACCATTAGATGATAATGGAATTATTGATTTAAAAAAGCTTGAAAAAGAGATTAGAGAGGATACTATTTTAGTTAGTATTACCTCAGTTGATTCTGAACTTGGCACTATTCAACCAATTAACGAAATAGTTAAAATAGTTAAAAAACATAATATAATTTTTCATACTGATGCAACTCAAGCAATTGGCAAAATAAATATTAATTATGAAGGTGTTGATTTTCTTACATTTGCACCTCATAAATTTTATGGCTTAAATGGAATAGGCGTGTTAATTAATTTTAATAATATAAAATTAACTCCACTTATTCATGGTGGAAAATCAACAACTAATTATCGAAGTGGAACACCTGTAACAGCAAATATTGTTTCATGTGCTTATGCATTAGAATTAATTACAACTAATTTAGATAATAATTTAAATTATATTAGTAATTTAAAAAAAATGTTAATTAGTAACATAAAAAAAATAGATAAAGTACATATAAATTCTCCAGAAAAATCTGTAGATAATATATTAAATATTAGCATATCAAATGCAAGTGACATAGTAGATAAATTATATGAAAAAAATATTTGTGTATCAAAGCAATCGGCTTGTTCACTAAATACAAGTCCTTCGAAAAGTGTATATGCTATAACTAAAGATAATTTTCTTGCAAGTAATTCAATACGAATAAGTTTATCATACTTAACAACAAAAGATGAAATAGAAAATTTTTTGATAATTTTTAAGGAGTTAGTAAATGAAAATAATAATAATTAATGCAATGTGGTGTCCTGGATGTTTAATATCAAAAGGAATTTGGAATGATATCAAAAAAATACATCCTGAATTTGAATATATTAGTTTTGATTTTGATTTAGATGAAGATAAAATAAAAAAATATAATGTCAAAGATATTTTACCAGTAGTAATTTTTGAAAAAAATGATATTGAAATAAAAAGAATTATTGGTGAAAAAAGTAAAAATGAAATATTGAAAGAAATGGATGAAATAATATGAAAAAGATATATAAGTTTTTTTTAATTTTAATAATTTTAATAATTTTAATTCCATTAAATATTTTTGCGTTAGAAAATAATTATACAGATGTTATATCCAAAGTTACAGGAGCAAAAATAAAAGATAATGAAATTAATATATATTTATTTAGAATTGATGGATGTCCACATTGTGCTAATGAAGAAAAATGGCTAGAAGAAATAAAAGAAAAATATCCAAATTCAGTAAATATTTATGATTATGAAATAAAAAATAATAAACAAAATAAAGAGTATTATCTAAAAGCTAAAGAAGTATTAAAAGATGATATTTCTAAAAGTGTACCATACACAGTAATTGGAGAAAAATATTATGTTGGTTTTTCTGATACTATTAAAGAAAAAATGGAAACTGAAATTGATAATTTAATTAATAATATTTCGGAAGATAAAGATAGTGTAAAAATACCATTACTTGGAAAAGTAAATATGAAAAGTGTATCAATTCCAATTGTTGCCATTATATTAGGAACTGTTGATGGTTTTAATCCGTGTGCAATGTGGATACTACTTTTACTTATTAATATGTGTATTACAATAAAAGATAAAAAGAAAATGAAAATAGTTGGTTTTACATTTATATTTACTTCAGCATTAGTATATTTTTTGTCAATGCTAGGTATTGGTATTATTTTAGATTTATCAGCAGTTTTATATATAAGAAACATTATTGCTATTTTTGCCATTATTTTAGGTATATATAATTTATATGTTTATATTAAAACAAGAAAAATAACAGGTTGTCATGTAGTAAAAAAAGAAAAAAGACAAAATATAATTTCTAAAATTAATAATATTTTATGTAAAAAAAGTACAATTTTAATGCTAATAGCAACAATATTTTTTGCAATATCAGTAAATTTAATTGAATTTGCATGTTCTCTAGGATTTCCAGCGATTTTTCTAGAAATGTTATCGTTAAATAAAATATATGGACTAAAAAAAATAATTTATTTACTTATTTATATTTTCTTTTATATTATAGATGATACAATTATATTAATTTTATCAATTAAGGCTTTTGAGGCAAAAGGAATTAGTACAAAATATAATAAATATGTTAATTTAATTGGGGGAATATTATTATTAGTAATGGGAATACTTTTAATATTAAAACCGGAATGGATTATGTTTAATTTTTAAGAAAAATGATTTATTTAAATTTAATATTTATTTTATCTGAATTTTATAATATAATTTATTTGTTAACTGCATAGATTTATACTAAAAAATCTAAATGTTAGGTGAAATATGACAAAAGTATATTTTCAAGAATTTTTGGATATAATTGATCCAATTATAAATAATGAAGAATTTCTTAAAAGAAAAGATTATGCACATCATGAAAATGAATCGGTTTATGAACACTCAATGAAAGTATCATTTTCTGCTTATTTGTGTGCAAAAAAATTAAATTTAGATTATAAAAGTGCTGCTATTGGAGGATTACTTCATGATTTTTATTATGAAGATTGGCAAAAAAAACACGTTCACAAAAAATTTTTTCAAATGCATGGATTTGTTCATGCAAGGCAGGCTTTAGAAAATTCAAAAAAGGTGTTTCCTGAACTTATGAATGAAAAGATAGAAAATATAATTCTAAGGCATATGTTTCCTCTTAATATTATTCCTCCAAAATACATAGAAAGTTGGATAGTTTCTCTTGTAGATAAAAAGTGTTCTATGTATGTTTTAAAACATCCTACAAAATGTTTAAAATATATTGGATTAAAAAGAGGTAGTAAATCATGAACATAAAGATATATTTTATTTTATTTATACTTTATTCTATATTTGGTTGGATATGTGAAGAATTTGCAACATATGATAGAGAAAAAGGTTTTATTAATAGGGGCTTTTTAATAGGCCCTTATTGTCCAATCTATGGATTTTCTGCATTAATTATGGTTTTAATTTTAAATAAATTTACTAATCCATATGTAATATTTATTCTTTCATTAATTATTTGTACTACTGTAGAATATTTAGCAAGTTACTTTATGGAAATTATATTTAATGCTAGATGGTGGGACTATTCAAATAAAAGGTTTAATATTGATGGAAGAGTATGTCTTAAAAATGCAATCTATTTCGGATTTATGGGATTAATTTTAATAAAACTTATAAATCCTTTTTTAGAAACTAAAATATTAAGACTTTCTCCTTTTACAATAAATATATTTTTTTATATATCATTAATAATATTTATATTAGATAATATATTTTCTTTTAAACTAATATTTAAAATCAAAGAAGAAAATGTTTTTAAAAAAAGGGATAATACAAGAGAAATTGTTGCAAAAGGTAAAGAAATATTAAGTAAATCATTACTTGGTAATAAATTAATTATAATTTTTCCTGAAAAAATAAAAGAGCAAAAAGATAAATTAAAAAGAGAGGTAAAAAAACAACAAGCCATTTTAAAAGAAAATATTAATATAAAGCGTCAAAAAGAAAAAGAACAAAAAGCTAAATTTAAAAGAAAAATAAAAAAAGAAAAAGCCTCTTTTAAAGAAAATATAAATAAAAATCGCAAAAAAGAGCAAAATAAAAAAGATAAAATAAAAAATAAAATCAAAAAAGAAAAAAATAAAGCAAAAAAAAATTAATAATTATAAAAAGGAATGTTTATGAAAAGCAAACAAAAAGAAAATAAGTTATTTATTTATATACTTTTATTTTTTACTTTATCGGTAATTGGTTGGATTTTTGAAGTATTAAATGAAATAAGAAAAGGTCATGGTTTTATTAAACGTGGAGTTTTACATGGACCTTGGCTTCCTATTTATGGTCTAGCTGGAATACTTGTATATTTATTACTAAAAAAATATAAAGAAAAACCTCACGTTGTGTTTTCTCTTTCTTTTATAATTTGTTTTTTAGTAGAGTACTTATCTAGTCTTTATTTAGAAATAACTAAGGGTATAATATGGTGGGATTATTCAAAAAAACCTTTAAATTTAAATGGTAGAGTATGTTTTTTATATACACTTATTTTTGCAATAATAGCTACATTAGTTTATTATTTTATAATTCCAAAATTAATTAAATTATTTGAAAAAATTTCATATAAAGTAGTAAGTATAATTTGCACTATATTATTAGTATTTTTTCTTGTAGATAATATTTATTCTACAAAAAAACCAAATATTGTACGTGGTGCAAAAATAGTAAATAAAACTTAATTTAATTTTTATAATAAATATCTATATCTACATAGTTATTTATTCCATCAACTTTTCCGTTTGAGGCAAGTTGCCACATTACGTATTTACCTTTATATGTAGTTTCATTAGTGTAATGAGCTAGCCAAATATCATGTTTAATTGGTCCCCAAATATATTCAAGATAAGATTTACTAGCATAATGAACGGGCGTATAGCCAGCTTTTTTTATTGTATCTAAAAAAGTATTTGATACTTCGGTTAAATCATATAAATTTATTTCACTTGCATTAAAATAATTAAAACTTTCCCAGTCAAATGCTATAGGCATTTCAATATTATATCCTTTTATATTATCTAAAACAAAATTTGCTTCTTCTATAGCATCTTCTTTGTTTTTTGCATAAGAATAAAAATATATTCCAATTTTTATTCCTGCCTGAGTAGCACCTTTTATATTTTGTAAAAAATATGGATCTAAAGTTAATGGTTCATCATAATAATATCTATATCCTAATCTTATTATAACAAATTCAACACCAGCATTTTTTACTTTTTGCCAGTCAATATTACCTTGATATTTTGAAACATCAATTCCAATTAAAGTATTTTCATTTTTTCTTTCATTATAAACATCTTCAAAAGGTAAATAATTTGTAAGATTTCCAGCAGAATTATTACTTATAACTTTTTGACTTTTTTCTTTAATAACTAATTTAAAGTCTTTACTAGATTTATTACCAGAATAATCAATTGCGACAAATGTTAAATTATAAGTTCCAACTGTATTAACATCATAATCACCAACAATATAACAATTTGGCTTTCTATCAGCATTATCCATACAGGTTATTTCACTTGCAATATCATCTTCATAACCAACATTTCTAGATATTACATTACTCATCCATATAATTGGTTTAGTTTTATCTTTAACTTCATAATTAATTTCATATTTTTTATTATTACAATGAATTATTTCTTTATTATTTCCTAATTTTAATGTATTAATTTTATTATTACATTCTATATTACTTATTTCATTTATATAAACTTCTTCACCATATTCAAAAATATTTTTTTCTAAAGTTAAATCTTTATTTAATTTACAACTACATAATAAAAATAAACATATTAATAAAATTACTTTCTTCATATATTTATAATACCAAATATTTATTTGTTTATAAATAAAAATTATGATAATATATTTGTATTAAGGAAATAGATATGAATAATAATTTTAGTTTTATTATAAAAGATTTAAGAAAAAAGAATAATTTAACTCAAAAAGAACTTGCTTCTTTACTTGGAGTAACTTTTCAAGCTGTTTCTAAATGGGAAAATGGTAAAAGTATACCAGATATTTTAATATTACAACAAATAAGTGAAAAATTTAATGTTGATTTAGATTATTTATTAAGTGGAAAAGAAAAAGAAAAAACAAAAAATAAAAAAATTTATATAATTGTAATAATATTAGTAGTATTATTAGTAGTATTAATTTTATTTCTAGTCTTACATAATCATAATTATGAATTTAAAAAATTAAATGGTACTTGTAATGGTTTTAATGTAACAGGTAGTATTACTTATGATGCAAAAAAATCATCAATATATTTAAATGCAACTTATTGCTCAGATGATAATAAACTTTATCATAATATAAGTAGTATTTTATATGAAGATCATGATGGAAATTTAAATAAGATTAGTGAATATAAATATGAAGAAGAAAAAGAAATTACATTAAAAAATTTTTTAGAAAATGTAAGTTTTGTTGTTGAAAATTATACTCCAAGTTGTAAATATTATAAAGATAGTTCTTTGTATTTAGAAATTACTGCTTTGTCAGATGAAGAAAAAGAAGTTATATATAAAATACCTATTACTTTTGAAGATTGTTAAATAAAAAATAGAAAAATTTACCAAAAAAGTATTGACTAATCTAGCATGCAAATGCTAGAATTTTTATAGATAGTAGGTGCTTACAAGATAGTAGGTGCTTACAAGATAGTAGGTGCTTACAA
>JBJFGY010000017.1:0-67871 GCA_051893155.1 Bacilli bacterium | reverse complement strand
ACTATTTTATAAGTAAGTTAATTGAAAAAAATAAAGATAAAAAAAGAAAATTTTATTTAATAATTGGGTTAACTATAAATTTTTTAGTTTTATTTTATTTTAAATATTATAATTTTTTTATTGAAAATATAAATTTACTATTTAAAACTAATATACATTTATTAAATACTCTAATACCTTTAGGAATAAGTTTCTTTACATTTAAAAATGCAAGTTATTTAATTGATGTATATAAAGAAAAAACAAAAAGTGCGAAAAATATTATATATTATGCAACTTATTTAAGTATGTTTTGTACTTTAGTTCAAGGACCAATTATTAGATATAATGATATTCAAAATGAAATTGAAAAAAGAAATATGTCTTTTAAAATGTTTTCTAAAGGAATTAGTCGTTTTGTAATTGGTCTTTCTAAAAAAGTTTTGCTTGCCGATGTAATAGGAAAGTTTATTCAAAGTTTAACTCTTATTGAAAATCAAACTTTTATTTCAGTGTGGCTTAAAGCTATATCCGATGTTTTAAGACTTTATCTTGATTTTTCTGGTTATAGTGATATGGCAATAGGTCTTGGTTTAATGTTAGGTTTTCATTTTTTAGAGAATTTTGATTATCCTTTTTGGACAAATTCACTTACAAAATTTTGGCGTAAATGGCATATTTCATTAACTAATTGGTTTAAAGATTATATTTATATTCCACTTGGAGGAAACAGAGTTAAAACTATAAGAAAATATGTAAATATATTAATTATTTGGTTATTAACAGGTTTATGGCATGGGGCAAGTTATTGTTTTTTATTATGGGGCTTGTATTTTGGAATTATTTTAATAATTGAAAAAAAATTTTTATTAAACTTTTTTGATAAACATAAAATTATTGGTTTATTATGGACAAATATAGTTGTAGTAATAGGCTTTGTAATGTTTTATAATGATACATTAACAGGGCTTTTATTGACATTTAAAAATATGTTTGGATTTAATAATATTTTATTTATAAATAATCAAACTATGTACTATTTAAAAAATTATTTATTTGTTTTAATAATAAGTATCATTGCATCTACACCACTTTTAAGAAATGTTGTTATTAAATTAAAAGAGAATAAAACAATTAATAAAGTAATTAATTTTTTAGAACCAATTTTTTATATTATATTATTAATTTTATGTACTGCATTTATAATTAGTGATTCAACTAATCCATTTTTATATTTTAGATTTTAAGAGGTATTTATGAAAGATAAAGTTAATTCAATATTATTTATGTTTATAATATGTTTATTTATGCTATTAAGTATTATTTTAAAAAATGAAGATATTTCTTTTAGTGAAAGAAGACATTTAGCATCATTTCCTAAAATTACTATTAATAACGATTTTTCAGAAAAATTAGATAATTATTTTTTAGATCAATTTCCTTTTAGAGATTCTTTTAAAAAACTTAAAGGTGAAACTTCAAAAGAAGTGATGCTAATAAAAGAAAATAATGGGATATATGAACAAAATGGTTATTTATTTCAAATTAATGGCGCTATTAATGATAAATCAATTGATAATTTAATTAATAAAATAAATTATATAAATGATAATTATTTAAATGAAAATCAAAATAAATATTTTATAATGATTCCAGACAAAAATTATTATTTAGATAATAAAAATGTTCCTAAAATTGATTATGAATATATGAAAAATAAATTAAAAGATAATCTTGATTACTTAAAATGGATTGATATTACATCTTCTTTAACATTAGATTCATATTATAAAACTGATATACATTGGAAACAAGAAAGTTTACAAAATGTTTTAAATAATATTCAAAGTAATCTTAATTTAGAAATAAGTAATGAAAATTATGTAGAAAATAAATATTATCCATTTTATGGTGCTTTATATGGAGATAATATCGTAAAACCTGATACATTAAATTACTATTCAAATGATGTAATTAATAATGCAAAAGTATATAATTATGAAAAAGGTGAATATCAAAAAGTATATAATAAAAATGATTTAAAAAACATTGATAGTTATGATATATTTTTATCCGGAGCAACTCCAATACTTTTTATTGAAAATCAAAATAATCAGGATAATAAAAATTTAATTATTTTTCGTGATTCATTTGCAAGTAGTTTAGTTCCATTACTTATCGAAAATTATTCAAAAATTACTTTAATAGATTTAAGATATGTAAATAGTAGTTATTTAAATAAAATTAATGACTTAAATTTTGATGATAATAGTGATATAATATTTATGTATTCTACATTAGTAATAAATAATAGTCTTGCAATTAAATAGAAAGGTAGTATTATGAAAAAAATAGGTTATTGTATAGTTATTATATGTTCAATATTTTTTATTTTTGGATGTCAAAAAAAAGTTCAAAATATTGAAGGTAATTTAAGTGAAATAATGGATAAATTATATGTTGGTCTTCCAGATGATTTTCCTAAAGTTGAACAGACAAATGTAACAAAAGATAATAAAGAGTATTATTTAGGTGATGTTAATTTTTCTTATAAAGAGGCTCTTGCTAGTGAACCACTTATGTCTTCAATAGCACATTCAGTTGTTTTAATTAGACTTGATGATACTAGTAATATTAATAGTATTAAAGAAGAAATAAAAGAAAAAGTAAATCCTAAAAAATGGATATGTGTTGAAGTTGAAGAAGAAAATGTAATAGTTGAAAGCAAAGGTAATTTAATATTACTTGTAATGGATAATGAATATGCTAGTATAATTAAAGATAATTTTTTAGCATTAGAAGGTAAATAATTATTTTGTAAAATTATTGGTATAAGCAAGACAAACTCTTGCTTTTTTAATTATTTATTTTTATACTTATTATAGTGTTAAGGAAGTATAATGGAAGAAAAAGTAGTAAAATTTTATAGTTTAATTCTTTTAATTTTATTATTATCTATAACTATTTATTTATTAAGTAGTTATGCTTTTGCTTTAAATAATAGATTATTAATTATTAATGAAACTAAAAATAATGATGTAATTATAATTAATAGTGAAACTACATCTGAAGCAGAAAATAATAATGATATTATAGAAAATGAAGTAATTAATAATAATTCTGAAGAAAAAGATACTAATGAAAGTATACTTGATGATAATATATTTAATAATACAACTAATAATAATGGATACAATCTTCCTAGTGATGACTTATATCAAATTGATAACATTTCCAATGAGCAAGCAAGAGTAATATTTCTTAATAAGAATGCTGTTGTAGTTGGAGATTCTATGGGTGAAGGATTATCTTGTTATGGTGTTTTAAATAATGAAAGTGTAGTTTGGCATCGTGGTAGAAGAATTGATAATATGAATTTGGATTTACCAACTTTAATTCAAAAAAATCCTAATTATTTATTTTTAGCGTATGGTGCTAATGATTTAAAAATGCTTAATGGTAATGTTGATGCATTTATTCAAAATTATAAAAATGCTATAGAAAGTATAAAAAATGCTTTACCAAATACTATTATTATTATTAATTCGGTATTACCTACAAGTAGTAATGCAATTGCAAATGATAATTGTTTTTCATATCAAGGTCTATTTAATCAAGAATTAAAAAAACTTGCAAAAGATCAAAATATTGAATTTTTAGAAAATAGTTATTTTTTAAATGATGAATCATTTTCAAGCGATGGTATTCATCCAAAATCATATTTTTTCTTTTTATGGGCTAGACATATGGCAAGTTATTTAGATAGTAATTAGTAATATTATTGAAAAAATGTGTAAACTAAATATGAGAATATTTAGTTTTTTAATTTTGATGTGCTATTATAAAAATGGTGATATGGTATGAAATGTGTAGAAATTGATGGAGTAAAATCCTTAAAAGTTATTGAAAAAGAAAATCCAGAAATAAATTTTGGTAATGTAATATTTAAAGTTGATACATGTGGTATATGTGGTTCTGATATTCATTATTGGGATATGGGAAATCCATTTGGACTAGTTATGGGACATGAATTTTGTGGGACTGTAATTAATCCAGGAGATAGAAGTGATTTAAAAGTTGGTGATAAAATTACTGGACTTCCAATATCTCCATGTGGAGAGTGTGATGCTTGTAAAAGTGGCAATCCTCAATATTGTACTCAAACTTGGACTCATGCAGTTGGTTTATCTTTAGATAATTCTGGTGCTTATGCTCAAGTATCAAGTTGTCATCCAAATATGGTAAGATTACTTCCTGAAGGAGTAAAAGAAGAAGAAGGTTGTATGGTTGAACCATCTGCAGTAAGTCTTCATGCTATTAAACTTGCGGATATTACTGTTGGTGAAAAAGTCTGTATTATTGGTGGTGGAATTATAGGCCTTATGGCAGCTGAATTTGCAAAAATGGAAGGTGCTACTTATGTTGCTCTTCTTGAAACTAATGAAGCACGTGGAAATAAAGCATTAAAATTTGGCTATGTTGATGAATATTATAATGCTTTGGATGAAAAGACTATTCCAACATTAAAAGATAGAACTTATGGGGGATTTGATAAAGTAATAGAGTGTTGTGGAAATTCTGGGGCAGTAAGTGAAGCAATGAGTTTAGCAAAAAATGGTGGTACAATTGTCCTTGTCGGTGTATCTATGGCACCTATAACAATTCCAATGGTTATTCCAGTTATGGGTGAAATAGTAATGAAAGGTTCTATTGGTTATACTGAATTTGATTTTGATAATGTAATCGAATTAATTAAAGAAAAAAAGATTGATGTTTTAAAATACATTGATGATATTATACCTTTAGAAAAAGTACAAGATGCATTTGAAAGACTAACAAGTGGTAAAGATGATGCTATAAAAATAATTATTAAACCAAATAATTAGTATTTACATAAATGTAAAAAAATAATAAAATTATTATAGAAAGGAGAATAGAAAAATGCTTGATAAATTAAAAAAATTTTTAAATTCTTCAATTGCAATGGCAATACTTATGCTATTAATGGGACTTATATTTATTATATTTCCAAAAGCTTCATTTGAGACAATTACCTATATAATTGCAGTTATTTTAATTATAAATGGTATTTATTTTATAATTGAAAAAAATAATACTTTTCTTTTCCCAGGATTTTTATCTTTAGGAATAATTGAACTACTTGTGGGAATTGTAATACTTATTAATCCAAATATAGTAAAAACATTGTTTCCAATTTTAATTGGTATTGTCATGATAACTAAATCAAGTTTAGATATAAGACTTTCATTATCTTTAAAAAATATTAAAGGAAGCAATTGGTTACTATTATTTATATGTGCTATCTTATCTATTATATGTGGTATTATAATAATAATTAATCCAAATTTAGGTTCACTTGCAATAACAACATATATTGGAATAGTTCTTACAGTGTATTCAATTACCAATATTATAGATACTATTATGTTTAAAAAGTATATAAATGATATTGTGAAAGTATTTAAATAACGAAGAAAGTAATTTAAACTTTCTTTTTTTATGTATCATATTTTGTCGAAAAATAATAATAAAAATTTATAATAATTAAAACTTTTGATATGTTTTGTCGAAGTTGTTTAAACTTAAATAAAAATGAACTATATTATTTATAGCAAAGGAAAATAATATGTTAAAAATGAATTTAGAATATGATAAAGGAATACTTTTTGTAAGACTTGATGGAGTGTTAAATCGTTCTACTTCTTACAAAGTTAATAATTATTTAGTACCTGTATTATTAAAACATAAAATAAAATATTTAGTTTATAATTTCTACTTCCTTGAGGATATTGATGATAATGGGTTAGATGCATTATTAAATACTAAATTTGCTATAAAAAATAATAAAGGAATTATGTATATATGTGAAGTAAATAAAGATTTAAATAAAAAATTACATAAATTGCATATAAAGAAACTTGATAATGAACTTACAGCATTAAAAACTATTGAGGTTTAATATGATTAAAGAAGAAATTATTAATCAAAATGCTGGGCTTATTTATGATATTGCTAAAAAATTTTATGGTTATCCTAAAGAAGATTTATTTCAAGCAGGAGTGTTAGGACTTTTAAAAGCATATAAACAATACGATGAAAGTTTTAATGCTAAATTTACAAGTTTTGCTTACAATTATATTTATGGAGAAATGTATTTATTAGTTAATAATAGACCCCTTAAAATAAATAAAGATATTTTAAAACTTTATAAATTAATTGAACAAACAAGATTTTCTCTTACTCAAAATAATGGCTTTGTTCCAAGTTATGAAGATGTTGCTAATTTTCTTGAAATAGATAAAAGTAAAATATATGAAGCAGTTATGGCTGGACAAAGTATAATGAGTCTTGATAGTGATGAAAATATTAGTTTATATGATACTATAAAAAGTGAAGAAAAAGTTTCAATTGATGATAAAATATTAATTGATGAAAGTATGGATTTGCTTTCAGAAGATGAAAGAAATATTATTAAATCAAGATATTTTGAGGATTTAACTCAATGTGAAGTTGCAAGAAAACTATCTATGACTCAAGTTATGGTTTCAAGATATGAAAAAAAAGGTTTAGATAAAATGCAAAAGTTTTTGACTTTATAAGTATAAAATCACCATTTAAATAAATAATAATAATGGTGATTTATTTTGGATAAAGAAGAGTATAAAAATCTTGTTAAAAAAAAGTATCCTAAACAAAACAAATTAAAAAATATGTTTATTGCTTTTGTAGTTGGTGGATCGTTAGGATTAATTGGTCAAATTATTTCTAGACTTTTAGTTATATTATTTGGCATGTCAGTAAAGGTAAGTTATAGTGTTGTATGTTTAATTACAATATTTTTAGCATCTTTATTTACGGGTCTTAATTTTTTTGATGATTGGGTTACTAAAACAAAATGTGGCCTTATTGTTCCTACAACAGGTTTTGCCCATAGTATAACTAGTTGTGGTTTGGAATATAAAAAAGATGGAATGATAACAGGGCTTGGTGCTAATTTTTTTAAACTTGCAGGATCAGTTTTATTATACGGAATTATATCAGCTTTTATTTTATGTGTTATAAAGGTGGTTTTCTATGGCTAATTTAAATTTTAATAATGTTTATATTAAAGATTATTTTTCTATTGTTGGTCCTAAAGAAAAAGATAGTAAGATAACAAATTATAATTTAAAATTTGATGATTATTATTTTGGAGAAAAAACTTTTGAACTTGCAGAAATTAAAATGCAAAGATTAGTAATTCTCAATTTGCTTAATAAAAATAATTTAAGCCAAGAAAATATTAATTATATAATAGCAGGGGATTTAATAAATCAAATTGCAATTTCAAACTATACTATGATGGATTATAATATTCCTTTTATTGGCGTTTATGCAGCTTGTGCAACTTTTCCACTTTCTATTATTTTAGGTGCTAATTTAATTGAAAGTAAAAATGCTAAAAATATTATTTGTTTAACTTCATCACATAATTTAACTGCGGAAAGACAATATCGTTATCCGGTGGAATATGGTGCACCAAAACCTACCACTGCTACATGTACAGTAACTGCAAGTACAGGTGCAATTTTGTCAAATGATAAAACAAATATAAAAGTTTCTTCGGCTTTAGTAGGTAAGGTAATAAATCTAGGAATAAATGATGTAAATCACATGGGTGCAATTATGGCTCCAGCTTGTGCAGATACAATTTATAATTTCTTAAAAAATAATAATGAAACTATGAAAGATTATGATTTGATTTTAACAGGTGATTTAGGATGTGTGGGATTAGATATTTTAAAGGAATATTATGAAACAATATATCATGAAAAATTAAATAAAATTATGGATGCTGGTTGTGAAATTTTTTTAGATAGTCAGATGTATTCAGGAGGATCTGGTCCTTGCTGTCTACCACTTATATTTTTTACAAAAATTTTAAAAAGCAAAAAATATAAAAGAATTTTACTTGTTGGAAGTGGTTCATTACATACGCCAGTACTTGTTAATCAACATCAAACGGTTCCTGCAATTAGTCATGCAGTAAAAATTGAGGTGTTATCATGATATATTTAAATGCATTTTTACTAGCGGGTTTTGTTTGTATGATTGGTCAAATAATTCTAGATAATACTAAACTTACGCCAGGACATATTACTTCAATATTTACTGTTATTGGAGCATTGCTTGCATTTTTAGGCGTTTATCCAACTTTAATAGAAAAATGTGGAGTAGGAGCTACTATTTTAATAATGAATTTTGGTAATATGCTTTTTTTAGGCGGTATAGAAGGCTTTGAAAATGAAGGAATATTAGGATTGTTTTCAGGACTTTTATGTAAAAGTTCTCTTGCGATAACTGCGGCAATTGTATTTGCGTTTATAATTTGTATATTTTTTAAACCTAAAAATTAAGAAAATATCAATTTAGTACTAGGAATATTTTCTTTTTTATGGCATAATTATAATAGAGGTATGATAATATGGAAGAAAATAATGATTTAAAAATTGAGTTACCAAAGATTGAAAGTTCAGAAGAACAAGTAGAAAATAATAATGAAGTGCAAACTCCAGTAATTGAGATGCCTCAAATGCCTGAAGCTAATCAAACTATTGAAGAACCAATAGCGCCAGTTCAAACTCCGGTTGTTGAAACTCCTGCTGAACCAATGCAAACTCCGGTTGTTGAAACTCCTGTTGAGCCAGTTCAAACTCCAGTTGTTGAAACGCCTGCTGAGCCAGTGCAAACTCCAGTTGTTGAAGCACCTGTTGAGCCAGTGCAAACTCCAGTTGTTGAAACACCTGCTGAACCAGTTCAAACTCCAGTTGTTGAAGCACCTGTTGAGCCAGTTCAAACTCCAGTTGTTGAAACACCTGCTGAACCAGTTCAAACTCCAGTTGTTGAAGCGCCTGCTGAGCCAGTTCAAACTCCAGTTGTTGAAGCACCTGTTGAACCAATGCAAACTACAGTTGTTGAAGCGCCTGTTGAACCAATGCAAACTCCGGTTGTTGAAACGCCTGCTGAGCCAATGCAAACTCCAATTATTAATCAAACAGAACCGGTTATAGAAGCAGCACCTATTATGGAAGGTGAGAAAACTGAAAATTCAAAAGATCAAAAACCAAAAATTAGTAAAAATGTTAAAATAATTTGTACGGTGGCTGTGTTACTTGTAACTGCATTAATTTTATTTTTCTTATTTAAAAGATTTTTTATAGTTGGTTAATTTCAATTATTTGTTCAAATAAGATAACTTTATTTTGAAAATAGATTTTATGATAAGTAGAGTCTATTTTTTTTATATTTGATTTAATATTTAAAATTTTTCCATTTTGAAAATAATAAATATTAACTATATTTTGACTGTAAAGGGCTAAAATTAATTTTTTTTCTATAACTTCTTTTTGTTCATCAGATAAAGTAGGCATTGTTATTTTATTTTTTTCTTTTATAATGCTATTTAACATTTCATTACCAGATACTACTGAATTAAAAGGAGCCCACTTTATAATACCTCTTTCAATATTATGCATTATGACCTCCAACTTTATTATTTCTTTCTTTTATCGTTGAATCTTCAAGTAAACTTGAGGCTTTTAGAACACTATTTTTTCCATACTTTTTTTTTATTTGATCAATTACTTCATTTATATTATCTTCTTTTTTTATATCTACATATTCTTCAAATAAATTTAATTGCGTTCCTAATTTATCTCTCAAATTTCCAGCACAAACAGTTACTTTTCTTATAGGTAAGTTTTCATAATAACGATCAAAAATAATGCTTGCATATTTTATTAAATCAGTCATTTTATCTGTGGCATTATCTAATTTTACATTATGATAAAAACCTCCTGGAGTATTTTTGGAATATGTAATTCCTAAACCAAAAGTTAAACATTCTTTATTATTTTTTCTAAGTCTTGCACATAAATTATCAATCATTTCATTCATTATAATAAATATATTTTTTCCATTATAATCTTTGAATAAAACTTGGGAATTAGAATATGATTTATCTTTAGTTATATTATTAAAATCTTTAATTTCACTATTATCAATTCCATTTGCATGATTCCATAGTTCAATTCCAATAATTCCAAATTTATCTTTTAAAATACCTGGATTAGTTTTAGCTAAATCTTTTATAGTAAAAATATTCATAGAATTTAATCTTTTTTCCATATTTTTACCAATACCCCACATATCACTAAGAGGGCTAATTTTCCATAATTTTTTAGGTACATCATCATATGTCCATTTGCTTATACAATCAGTATTATGCTTTGCTTCAATATCCATTGATACTTTAGCAAGTAACATATTAGGACCTATACCACATGTAGCTGTAAGACCAGTTTTATCATAAACTTTTTTTAATATATCTTTAGCAAGTTCATAATCAGTTTTTTGATATAATTTCAAATAAGAAGTTACATCTAAAAAACATTCATCAATAGAATATATATGAATATCCTCTTTAGCAACATAATCTAAATATACGGAAACGACTTCTTTACTTTTATTTATATAATAGTTCATATGTGGCATAGCTATTTCGTATTTAATATTTTTAGGTATTTCAAAAATTCTTCCTCTTGATTTAACTCCAAGTTTTTTTAAAAATGGTGTAACAGCTAAAGTGATAGCTCCATCACCTTGATTAGGATTTGCCACTACAAGGGGATAATTAAATGGATTAACACCTTTTTTTACGCATTCGCATGAAGCAAAAAAACTTTTTAAATCAATACATAAAATATGTCTTTCTTTAAATAGATTATCCATATATCCTCCCAAACAAATGTTTCAGTTATATTATATCTAAAATTAAATAAATTTCAACTGGTAAATATATGAAAATTTATTCTTGTAAAAATTTAAAGTAAATGCTACAATATCTTTGTAAATCAATGATGAAAGAAAAGTAATAAATAATTTTATTTTAAAGAAAGTTAACGGTTGATGAAAGTTAATAAATAAATATTTATGAATCTACTTTCTAGAGAGTTTAATAAACTTCGGGTAATTTCCGTTATAAAATAATTAAGTAATATAAAGGATGGCACCGCAGCATTTGCTCCTTAAATGTGTGGTGTTTTTTTATTGAAAGGATTGATAAAAATGATAGACATTAACTTAATTAGGGAAAATAAGGAATTAGTAAAAGAAAATATTAAAAAGAAGTTTCAAAGTGAAAAACTTTCTTTAGTTGATGAAATTGAAGAAAAAGATAAAAAATTTCGTCAAATTAAATCCCAAGCTGATGAATTAAGATGTGAAAAAAATAATATTAGTTCAAAAATTGGTGAATATGTAAGAAATAAAGAAATTGATAAAGTTGAGCATGCAAAAAAAAGAGTAAATGAAATTAATACTCAAATTGCAAGCCTTACTGTTGATGAGGAAAGACTTCAAAATGAAATCCATGAAAAGATGCTTTTAATTCCAAATATTATTGATCCAAGTGTTCCAATTGGTAAAGATGATAGTAAAAATGTAGAATTAGAAAGATTTGGAGAACCTGTAGTTCCAAATTATGAAATTCCACATCATGCTGACATTATGGAGCGTTTATCTGGACTTGATAAGGAAAGCGCTGGAAGAACTTCTGGAGAAGGTTTTTATTATTTAACTGGTGATATTGCTAGAATTCATAGTGCTATGCTTTCTTATGCTAGAGATTTTATGATTGACAAAGGTTTTACATATACTATTCCACCTTTTATGATTCATAGTTCTGTTGTGGAAGGTGTTATGAGTTTCCCTGAAATGGAAGCTATGATGTATAAAATAGAAGGTGAAGATTTGTATTTAATCGGTACTTCTGAGCATTCTATGATAGGAAGATATCTAGGACAAATAGTTGATGAAAAAAAACTTCCCATTGCTCTTACTTCATATTCACCATGCTTTAGAAAAGAAGGTGGTGCTCATGGAATTGAAGAAAAAGGTGTTTATAGAGTTCATCAATTTGAAAAACAGGAAATGATAGTTTTATGTAAACCAGAAGACTCATGGAATTGGTATGATAAAATGTGGAAAGCTACTGTTGAATTATTTAGAAATTTAGATATTCCAGTACGAACTATTGAGTGCTGTAGTGGTGATTTAGCAGATCTTAAGGTAAAATCTTGTGATGTTGAAGCATGGAGTCCAAGACAAAAAAAATATTTTGAAGTAGGATCATGTTCAAATTTATCTGATGCTCAAGCAAGAAGACTTGGTATAAGAACCAAAGGTGAAAATGGTACATATTTTGTTCATACCTTAAATAATACTGTGCTTGCTTCTCCAAGAGCTTTAATTGCTTTTGTTGAAAATAATTATAATGAAGATGGTAGTATAAATATACCAAAAGTATTACAACCTTATATGGGTGGAAAAGATAAAGTTATTCCTAAAAATTAATGATAATTCATTAATGATAATTCATTAATTTTTTTATGAAAAAAATGATAAATTTTGTCGATATAATTCTATTTTTTTCTAGTTTTGTCGAATGTATTGAAATATATTTCTAAATAAGGTAAATTACTAATGAAAGCGGGTTTTGGGTAACAAATTATTTCATATCATGCATCCCTATTATAATTATAAACTTTCTTAATTATTAAGAATTTCTTAATAATATCCCAGTTTATCCAAAATCCCTTTCAATTAAATATAAATTTTGCTATAATACGATTTAGTTGGAAGTGATTTTTATGTTAAAACCAAATTATGATATTGCAAAAGATAGATCTGAAACTAAAATTAATTATTTAAATGTTGATAATGAAATAAAAAAAATATATGAAGGAAAAAAATATTTTCTTAAAACATATGGTTGTCAAATGAATGTTCATGATAGTGAGCAAATATCTTCATATTTAGAAATGTTAGGATTTACAAAAACTGATGAATTAGTAAAAGCAGATATAGTAGTATTAAATACTTGTGCAATAAGAGAAAATGCTCATGATAAAGTGTTTGGCTATTTAGGTAGATGTAAACATTTAAAAAAAGAAAAAAAAGATTTAATTATTATTTTAATGGGTTGTATGGCTGGTCAAGTTGATGTAGTTGAAGATATTGAAAAAAATCATAAATATGTTGATATTGTAATTGGCCCAAATAATATTTTTGATTTACCTAAACTATTAATTGAAAAACTTGATAAGCAAAATATATTAGTTCATTCAAATAGCGATATTGTTCCAGAAAATATAATTTATAAAAGAGATTCAAATATTTGCGCTTGGGTTAATGTAATGTTTGGTTGTGATAAATTTTGTACATATTGTATTGTTCCATATACAAGAGGTAGAGAACGTAGTAGAAAAATGGAATGTATTTTAAATGAATGTAAAGCATTAGTAGATTCAGGTTATAAAGAAATAACTTTACTTGGCCAAAATGTTAATGCTTACGGAAAAGATTTAAATTTAGGTTATGATTTTGCAACTTTACTTGAAAATGTTGCAAAACTTGGAATTCCAAGACTTAGATTTGTTACATCTCATCCATGGGATTTTACTGATAAAATGATTGATGTAATAAGTAAGTATGATAATATTATGCCTTATATTCATCTTCCTATTCAATCAGGTAGTAATAGAATATTAAAGAAGATGAATCGAAGATATACTAAAGAAGAATATATTACATTATTTAATAAAATGAAAGAAAAAATACCAGGCGTGGCGATTACCACTGATATAATAGTTGGTTTTCCTTCCGAAACAGAAGAAGATTTTCAAGAAACTTTAGATATTGTAAATTATTGTAAATATGATGGTGCATATACATTTATTTATTCCGAAAGAAAAGGTACTGCTTCATCATTTATGAAAGATGATGTATCTCAAGAAGAAAAAGAAAATAGATTACATAGATTAAATGAATTAGTTAACAAATATTCTAAAGAAAGTAATGAAAAACTATTAAATAAAGTAGTTAAAGTTCTTTTAATTGGTGAAAGTGAAAAAGATAAAGAAAAATTATATGGTTATACGGAAACTATGAAACTTGTAAATGTGGCTTGTGATAAAAAAGAAATAGGTAACATTGTTTCTGTTAAAATAACAGACGCTAAAAGTTTTAGTTTAGATGGCAATATAGTAAAATAATGTAAAGTAGGACAAAATCTTACTTTTTTAATGAATTATTTTTTATAATATGATAATCTTATAATAAGAGGTGAGGTTATGATAGATGGTACTAAAAATAAGAAAAATAATAGTTTAGTTACAATTTTAATTACAGTAATAGTATGTGTAATTATTTGTGTGCCAATAGGTATATTTTTAGAAAAAAATATTTTAAATAATAATTCTAAAATTGATAATAATAACATAGTAACTAACAACCTAGTAACTAACGAAAATTCTAATGATGAATTAAATGTAAAAAAAGAAACCATTACAATAGAGGAATTAAACAAAATACAAAAAAGATATGAAAATATTCGACCAATTTTTTTATTTATGAAAAAAAACTATAATTTTACTATAGAAAATCTTAATGAAGATGAATTATTATATTTAAGTTTAAATGAGGATTTAAAAGTTCTTGAAAGAAAAAGCGTTGAAAATTTGGATGATTTTATTTATGATACTGAAAAAGAAAATTTTTATTATAAGGATGGAACTTTAACAGGTGAACAATGTGTTGTTAAATATGATGCAAGTAATGTTGAAAAAAATTATGAAAATATTTCTTTTGGTAAAAAAATAACAAATCGAAGTTTTAAAGTAAATACATTTGCAGGTCAATATATATATTCAGAAAAATATAATGCATATTATAATGCTCCTTGTGGAGGTGGTATGACAAGTTCTTTCGTAGATTACTTATATAAATATGAATTAATCAATGGCAATGTATATTTATATGTTTCATATAATGAAAATTCGGAAGAAATTACAAAAGATAATTGCAATAATTATAATAAATTAAAAATATCATTTAAAATGCATAATAATGATTATTATTTTTATTCAATTGAGAAACTTAATAATTAAATGTTTTTATAAAAAAGTAAGGATAATAATAAAATTGTAATAATATATATTATATGTTTACCAATAGGTATTGTTCTTGCAAATAAATTATTAAATAAAAAAAAGTAACTTTATAATAGTTACTTTTAAAAAACTTAATTATGGTATCCCCGATTGGATTCGAACCAACGACCGACCGCTTAGAAGGCGGTTGCTCTATCCAGCTGAGCTACGGAGACATCACAATTACATTATATATCAAATTTTTTTTATTTACAAGAAAAATTAATCTTTTTGACTAAAATTTTCAATTTCGTCCACATATAAAATACATTTTTGATTTTTATCTTCAAATTTTATTGAGAAAATATTTGGTATTTTATCAATAAAATATTTTGCAAGCGCTATAAAAATGATATTATATTTATCTAAATATTTTTGATAAGCTTTTTCATCAAAATTTTTTATTACTTCATTTATTTGTTTTTCTTCTTCAGAAAAACAAACATCAGTATTTTTAATTTTTAATTTACATTCATTATTATAACAAGTATTAAAAGCAAAGCTTACATCATATCCTTTAAGTTTCTTTTTAAATGCAATAACTGGCATATAATCATCTCCATAATTAATATGGTTTATTTTTTTTATTTAATTCACATTAATTATAATATTATCTAGATTATATGTGTCCCTTAAAGAAAGTGAAATTGAATATTTAACTTTTTCTACTAAATCTTTATCTTCTAAAGAAGCAATTAAATTATTATTAAATGATAATGTAATAGAATTTTCTAGTATTTCATAACTTTCAAGTTCATAACTAGCATTTAAATAACTTAATAAATTACTTTCATAAATTGGAGAAGTTTTTAATTCATTAACGATTATTTCTACATAATTTTTTTCATCATTATTAGTAATTTTTGTAATTGGAACATAATATAAATCATCTTCATATTTACTTAAATAGTATATTGTTGTTTTAGTGGTATCTTTAATATTTTTAATATCATATACTTTATTTATTCCGTAAGTTTTATCTAAAACGGTAGGTAGTTTAGTCTTTGAATTTGGAAGTTCGTTTAATTTTTCATTTTCAACAAAAATCATAATTTTATTTACATTATCAAGTTCACATAATGAATATATTAAACTTTCAAGCATTTTTTCTTCATCTGATTTTGTTACATTTAATAATTCTTTTGAAAAATTAAGTTTTAAAAGTCCATCATTTAAGCTATAGTCAATTAACTTTGTACCTTTTGGTATAGGCGAGTAAAAATTACTAGGTAGATAATTTGAATTAATTGAACCTTTTGTTAAAACATTTATTATATAGTTTATATCATCATTTTCTTTTTTTATAATATTTGTTCTTGCAACATAATTATTTTGATCTATTGTATATAGTGGTAAAGTTAATTCTTCAATATATATTACTTCTTCTGGAATAGAAAAATTATTTTGATTTGGGAAAAAATAAATTAAAAAAAATATAAGAAGTGCACCTGTAGATATAATTATTCTTTTTATAGCACGTCTTTTTAGCATTTACATCACCTAATAAATTATATTTAATATTTTATTCTTTATTCAAAAAAAGCCTTATTGGCTTTTTTATTAATCTAATGAAATTGCTCCAAGTTTTAATAATTCTATTATCGCATTACATCGGCCTTTAACACCTAATTTTTGCATTGTATTAGATATATGATTTCGAACAGTTTTTTGACTAATATTGAGTTTTTCGGCTATTTCTTTAGTTGATTTGTTAAGAACTAAAAGTTCAAAAATTTCTTGTTCTCTTTTGGTTAATAACATTTTTTTCATAGGCCTTCCTTTCTTATGCTTCATAATATATTATGAAAAATACAAAAAAAAGGTAATATATAAGCCTATTTACTTTGAAATTTAATTGTTATATACATTTGCGAACTATAAAGTGTTTGTACTTCTTTAATAACATTATTTGCAAATTCTGCACCTTTATCTTCACATGATAACGTAATATTTATTTTATTTCCATCAATTTTAACACATGAATCAACATCAAATTTTTCTTTAATTAATTTTTCTATTTCAACTATTTTGCCTTTTTTAAAATTAAGTTGTTGTAATGTTTCATATGCAGCATTTTTTTCTTCTGTAGTTGCAGCATTATCTAGTAATATTTTTTGTGCTTCTTCCATTTCTTTTAATATTTTTTCTTCTTCTTCAACTTTAAGAGCTATAATTACATCAGAATCTGTAACTTCGATTGTATTTTGTAAGTTTGTTTCATTAGTCGAAAATGTTGGTATGGCATTATCCGGTAATGTAATATAATAAATTCCTAAAATTAAAATAAGTGCAAATAAAGTTATAAACCATAAATTTTGTTTATTAATCAATACTTTCATTCCTCCTTATACATAGTAAATTATATTGTCTAAGTCCTAAAAATATAACTGTTAATAATTGTAAAATTTTATTATTAATTTTAGTAAAAAATTGTTAAATTTAAATTAAAAATTTTAAAAGTAAAAAAATAAAAAGGAAAAATAATTTATTGTGAGTATAAGTAGGGTGAAAGGAGGATAAATAAATGAAAAATAAAATAGTAATAGTTTGTCAAAGAGATGTAAAAGATTGTGGTGCTTGTTGTCTTCAATCTATTATAAGATTTTATAATGGTTATGTTCCAATAGAAAAGATTAGACTTGATACTTATACATCAATGCAAGGGGTTAGTGTCTATCATTTACTTAAAGCCGCGGAAAAGTATGGATTTGATGCTATAGCTAAAAAATTTGAAGATAAAGAATTAGATAACATTATTTTGCCTGCGATTGTACACGTGAAATATGATAATGGTCTTACGCATTTTATGTGCTTATATGGTATTAAAAATTCAAATTATATTTTAATGAATCCTAGTAAAGGCAAGATAAAAATGACTAAAGATGATTTTAATAAAATATTTACTGGCGTTATTTTACAATTTACTCCTAAAGATAAAATTATTTTATTAGAAAAAGAAAATAGTATTTATAGTCTTTTTATAAAAATTTTAATAAAAAATAAAAAATTATGTATTAATGCATTATTATGTAGTTTTTTATTAACAATTATTACTGTAATATCTGGAATGTATTTTAAAATAATGAATGAATTTATTTCAAACAATGCATTTCAAAATACAATTAAAATAATAATTTTTATATTTTTAGTTTGTATTATTTTTAAAATAATTTTTGATTATTTAAAAAAATACTATGAAAATCATATTAATAAAAATATTGATATAAGTGTTTTTAAGGAATTTATTAATCATTTATTTCATCTTCCTTTAAATGTTATTGAATCAAGAAGCAGTGGTGAAATAATGTCACGAGTAAACGAAATAAGTAGTATTAAAGAATTATTTTCACAAATATTTATTTTTGCATTTTTAGACTTAATGATTTGCCTTGCTGCTTTTATAGTTCTTTTAAATTTAAATATTAAAATAACATTTATATTAATTATATTTGTTGTAATTTATATAATAATTTCTATTTTAATTAGTCCATATTTTTATAAAAGAATACGAAAAAATATTGAATATCAAACAGAAGTTAATACTATTTTATTAGAAAATATTAATATGATAAATAGTATAAAAAATTTAAATGAAACTGAAAATATTTTAAATAAAATTGAAAATAAAATATGTGATTTGATTTTTGATAATTATTCTTTTAATATAAATATAAATTTTTTTGAAACAATTAAAAATATTTTTTATGAACTATCATTTTTTTTAATTAATACTTATGGATTTTATTTAATTTATAATAATAAATTTTCTTTAATTAGTTTAGTTATTTATAATACATTTTTATCTTATTTTATAGACCCCATTAAAAATATAGTATCACTAATACCAAAATATAATTTTTTACGAGCAAGTTTTAATAAAATATGTGATTTTATAAATATAAAAGAGGAAAAAGTTGGTGAAAGTAAAAAACTAATTAATGGCGATATTATTTTTGAAAATGTAAGCTTTGCTTATGATAATTATAATTACATTATAAAAGATTTTAGTGAAGTAGTTAAAACTAATGAAAAAATCATGATTAAAGGAAAAAGTGGAAGTGGTAAAAGTAGTTTATGTAAACTACTTACTAGAGAATTTTCTTTAAATAATGGTAATATTTATATAAATGGTATAAATATCAATGATTATAGTCTTAACACAATAAAAAATAATATTGTTTATGTTGGTCAAAAAGAAAATTTATATACTGATACAATAAAAAATAATATTTTATTTAATTATAAAGATGAAAGTAATTTTGATAAAGTTTGTAAAATTTGTTTAATCGATTTAATTGTTAATAAAAGAAAATTAAGATATGATTTTGGAATAAGTAATGATTCGATTAATATATCAGGAGGTGAAAAACAGAGAATTATTTTAGCAAGGGCTTTATTAAGAAATAGTAAAATATTAATTTTAGATGAAGCACTTAGTGAAATAGATTATTTTATGGAAAAAACAATAATTAAAAATATTATTAGAGAATATCCAGAAAAAACAATAATTTATATATCACATAAAAAACAAGATAATTTGTTTGATCGAGTTATTACTTTAAAAGGTGAATATGAAAAGTAGTTATTATTATTTGCAAAATATTAAATATAAAAATAATTTATTTTTAATTATGTTTTTAGGTATATTTATTATTTTTATTATTCTTTCATTTTTTTTAGAATCATATAGTAATTTTAATACTTATGGTATTTATGAAAATGGCTTTATTAAAGTTAACATTTTAGTAGAAAACTCTGACAAAATAACTTTAAATAATAAGATGAAAATAAAAAATGATGAATATAGTTATAAGATTGATAATATTTCAGATTTATTAAATGAAAATTACCAAAACTATCAAATTTATACATTAAAAACAAATATAAATTTAAAAGAAAATGAAGTTGTGAAAATAACATTTTATTTTGATAAAGAAAAAATAATAAAAAAAATATTTAAAATTATATTTTAGAAAGGAGGTAGCATGCTTTTGAAAGATGATGAAATGATAAAATATACAGGAGGTGCAAAGTTTTCTTTGGGTAGTATTTTTATTATTTCAGTAATTAGTTCATTCTTTTTTGGAATTATTGATGGCTTTTCTAATCCAAAGGCTTGCAATATAAGATAAAATGGTGTTAAATAGTGATGAAAGCGTTTTATATGTTGGTGGAGCTGTAAGTGCTTCTTGGCTTGCTGCTGCAGGAAAATTAATTATTGCCATATATGGTTATGGACAAAATTTTGGTTCAACATTGCGTCGATTATTTAATCATACAAGTTGTTAAAAATCTTGTCAAAATATGTGGTAGGTGTTATAATAATGCTAGTTAATGAAGGGAGGGATAATGATGACAAAGGTTGTAGTTCAAAATGGTAATGTTGATCTTGCTTTGAAAAAGTTTAAAGCAAAATTTGCTCGTAGTGGCGTCCCTTCAGAACTTAAGAAGAGAAAATGCTATGAAAAACCAGGCGTTAAAAGAAGAAATGAAAAGAAAGAAAATATTAAAAATTCACGCCGTAGAAATCATAATTAAGGAGTAATTATGTTAGAACAAATTAATTTAGATTTAAAAAACGCTTTAAAAAGTGGTGATAAATTTACCTTATCTGTCTTAAGAATGTTAAAGAGTGAATTTATTGTTGAAAGTCGAAAAGGCTCTTTACATGAACTTACTGATGAGGAAGTTTTAAAAGTTATAAAAAAACAAGTTAAAACTAGAAAAGATTCTATTGAGGAATACAAAAAATATAATAAACTTGAGACTGTAAAAGAACTAGAACATGAAGTTGAAGTATTAAATAAATACTTACCACAAGAAATGAGTGAAGAAGAAATAAATAAAGTAATTGATTTAGTCTTCGAAGAAGTTAAACCAACTTCAATGAAAGATATGGGAAATTTAATGAAAATTATTTCTTCAAAAATAACTAATGCAGATATGTCTTTAGTTAGTAAGATTGTAAAAGATAGATTAAGTTAAAATAATCTATCTTTTTTCATAAAATATGATATGATATATATATAGAAAGGCCTTTATATATGATAGAAATTAAAAATGTTAGTAAAAAATACAATACAAAAAAAGCTCTTGATAATGTGAACTTTAATATTAAAAATGGAAAAATTTTTGCTTTTATAGGTCATAATGGAGCAGGAAAAACAACAATGATAAAAGCAATGATGGGAATAATTGAATTTGATGAAGGAGATATTTTAATAAATGGAAATTCTATAAAAGAAAATCCTATAGAGTGCAAAAAGATAATGGCTTATATTCCAGATAATCCAGATCTTTATGAAAATATGAAAGCTATTGATTTTATTGACTTTGTTTGTGATATGTATGAAACACCATTAGAAGTGCGAGAAGAAAACATTAGAAAATATGCAAAGATGCTTGAACTTGAAAATAATTTATATGATGAAATATCAAGCTTTTCACATGGAATGAAACAAAAAGTTGCATTAATTGCAGCACTTTCTCATAATCCAGAAATATTAATTATGGACGAACCATTTGTAGGTCTTGATCCAAAGGCCGTGTTTGATATGAAAAAAATAATGAAGGAAATGGTGAAAGAAAATAAAATCATTTTTTATTCAACACATATATTGGATGTTGCTGAAAAACTTTGTGATGAAGTAGCAATTATAAAAAATGGTAAACTTATTAAAGTTGGTTCTATGAAAAATATTAAAGGTGACGAATCTTTAGAAGAAGTATTTTTAGAACTTGAGGATGAAAAATGAAACAAACATTATCTTTATTAAAAGTTTTATTA
Source organism: Bacilli bacterium (assembly GCA_051893155.1). Classification (GTDB taxonomy): domain Bacteria; phylum Bacillota_I; class Bacilli_A; order RF39; family UBA660; genus UBA6448. Next base: position 46,055 of record JBJFGY010000017.1, on the reverse strand, counting down.
AAAGATGGATTAAATATTTTAAAAATAAAATCAAATAATAATAAATCAAAAATAAAAAAAATATTATTTCCATTAATATTATTTGCACTTCTAATGTATTCAGTAGGAGTGTATGCCTATATGTTTGCAAAGCCACTTCATGATGCTAACTTAACATATGTTTGTTTAAGTTTATTTATAATGGCAATATCTTTTTTTATAATTTTACAAGGTTTTTTTAAATCACAAGGAATTTTATTTGAATCTGAAGATAATGATTTACTTTTTTCTTTACCTATAAAAAAGGAAAAAATATTTTTAGCAAGACTAATTAAATTTTTAATATTTCAATATATTTATGTATTAATGATATTTTTACCTGCTTTAGTTGTTTATTCATATTTTGAACATCCCAATGTAAATTTTTATTTTATATCTTTAATAATGATTCTACTAATACCAATTATACCTACAATTATTGCTTCAATAATTGGATATATTGTAAAAGGTTTATCTGTTAATTTTAAAAATAAGAAAAGAGTTCAAACAATTCTTTCTATAATTTTTTTTGTTATAATCTATTATTTTTCATTTTCAATGGAAAATAGTGTAAATAATTTTGTCACTAAAGCACCAATTATTAATAAAATAATAACAAAATTTTATTATCCAATAAATGCATATATATCCTTAATAAATAAATTTGATATATTAGCTTTTATAAAATTAATTTTATTTAATATAATTCCATTAATTATTTTTGTTTATTTGGGCTCAATTAATTATTATAAGATTATATCTAAATCATCAGTTACTAAAACAAAAAAAGTAAAAAAGCATAATCATAACAGTATAAAAGTAAATAATAAAATTACTTCATTAATAAAAAAGGAATTTAAATATTATTTTTCCTCTCCAGTATATGTAATTAATACTTTGTTTGGAATTATATTAATGCTTATTATGATAATACTTTTTTGTTGCAATTCTCAAAATTTTGTTAATTTAATTAATGGTGATATGCAAGAACAAATTTCAATTGTTTCTATAACAAAATATGCTCCAGTAATATATTTTGAAATAATTATTTTTATAAGTTTTATGACATCTATTACTTCTTCAAGTATTTCTTTAGAAGGTAAGAAAATAAATATTATAAAAAGTTTACCAATAAATGAAAAAAGTATTATATTTTCAAAAGTATTATTTAGTATGATTTTAGTAATTCCACTTATGTTTATTAATGATTTAGTATTTATAATTTTTTTTAAAGTGAAATTATTAGATATAATCTTTATTATATTTTTAACATTGACTGTTCCAACACTTAGTGCAATGATTGGTATTTTAATTAATTTAAAATATCCTAAATTAAAGTGGACAACTGAAGTAGAAGTAATTAAACAAAGTTTAAGTTCTATGGTTGCTGTATTTTTAGGAATGGGTTTAGGTCTTATTTCAATACTTATTATGATAAAATTTTATAAAATTGCTTATATAGTTATTATTTTACAAATTATTGTTTTTATATTAACTATAATTATACTATACTTTGTAATTTGTAAATATGGCGTAAAAAAATTTAGGACATTAAATTATTAATAACTTTTTAAAATTTTTATAATATAGAAAAAATATATGATATAATATGTATAGGTGGAATATGAAAGAATATAAAAGATATAGTACATTTGTAATTTTTTTCTTAAGTTTTATTTATATGGAATTTATTTATCGAATTTTATTACATAAGACAATTTTTATAACATCAAGCATTAATATGATTATATTTATTTTATGTTATAGCATATTAATGTATATTTTAACAAGAATTTTTAAAGAAAAAATTAATAGATTTATATTTTATTTTACTTTTATATTTTGGACTATTTGGTTTGTTGCTCAATATGTTGTAAAAGATTTTTTTGATTTTTATATATCTTTTTCAATATTACAAATAGCAGATCAAGTTACATCTTTTTTGGGTAAAGCAGTAATTGAAACAATAAAAAGATTACCAGGAATAATACTTTTATCTATTCCTTTAATTTTAGTTATTATAATTAGAAAAAAAATTCGGTTTAAAAAAACTAATAATATAAAAATAGCAATTAGTATATGTTTTTTAATTTTATTTTCTATAGGTTATATATATAGTTTAAATATAAAAAAGGATGAAAGTTATAGCCCTTATGAATTATTTTATGAAGTTAATAATCCTTCTCTTAATATTGAAAAAGTTGGAATAATTAATACTTTTTGGGTTGATACATATCGGTTTATTTTTGGCTTTGAAGAAAAAATAAATATTGAACATGGTAATGATAATAAGACAATTATTGATATAAATTATGATTCTAATACATTAGATATTGATTTTGATGGTATTATTAATGATTATTCAAATAATGATAAAATTGTTATGATGTCAAATTATTTTAAAAATGATATAGGTTCATATCAAAATGAATATACAGGAAAATTTAAAGGAAAAAATTTAATTTTATTTATGGCTGAAAGTTTTAATGAGATTGCTGTTGATAAAGATATTACACCAACACTTTATAAACTTGTTAATAATGGATTTGTATTTAATAATTTTTATACACCGACTATATATAGTACAATTGGTGGGGAATTTCAAGAATTAACCGGACTTTATGCAAATTTTTCATCATTAAAAAAATTTAGGAGTGGTGATAATACATATCCTATGGGAATTGCAAATATATTTAAAAATGAAGGATATAATACTTTTGCTTATCATAATAATTCATATAATTTTCAGGATAGAAATGTATATTTAAAATCTTTAGGATTTGATAATTTTATAGCATGTTTTAATGGCCTTGAAACTAAAATTAAGTGTAGTGGTATTTGGCCTCAAAGTGATGTGGAAATGATTGATTCAACTTTTTCCGATTATGTAAATAGTGATAAACCATTTATGGTATTTTATGCAACAGTATCTGGTCATGCTGGTTATTCTTTTGAAGGTAATAGTATGAGTAAAAAACATAAAGAAGAAATTGATGCATTTAATTTACCATATTCAAATCCAGTAAAAGCATATTTGGCAGCACAAATGGAACTTGATAAAGCTTTAGAAGATTTAATTAATAAACTTGAAAAGGAAGGTATTTTAGAAGATACAGTTATTGCTTTAGTAGGTGATCATTATCCATATGAATTAACTGTTAAACAAGTTAATGAAGTATCTAGTTATGAAAAAGACGATAAAATTGAAATTAATCGTAGTAAATTTATTTTATATAATAGTGCTATGGATAAAGTAGAAATTAACAAAGTTGGAAGTCAATTAGATGTTTTACCAACAATATATAATTTATTTGGTATTGAATATGATTCAAGACTAATTATTGGAAAAGATATATTATCAACAGAAGATGGCCTTGCAATGTTTGATAATCGTTCATGGGTAACTGATAAAGGAAAATATTTTGCAGCAACTAGTGAATTTGTATTAAATAATGGCCAAAGTGTTGATGAAGATTATGTAGCAAACATAAAGCAATTAGTTAATAATAGGATTAATTTGAGTCAATATATAATTGATTATGATTATTATAATATTGCTTATAAATATAAAAAATAAATTGATTTAGGTAATAATAATTGGTATTATAATAAATAAATTAATGGAGGAAATATGAGAATTTTTTTAATAGCAGGAAAAGCTGGAAGTGGAAAAAATGAAATTGCTAAATTAATTAAAGAGTATTATATATATAAACTAGAAGAATGTGCAATTACAAGCTATAGTAAATATATTAAAAACTTTGCATTAGAGCTTACAAATTGGGATGGTAATGAAAATAATAAGCCACGTGATTTTATGCAAAATCTTGGTGATGAGATGAGAGAAAGTGATCCTAATTTTTTGGTTTCTAATATGATTAAGGACATTACAATATATCAAAAATATGTAGAAAATTTAGTTATAAGTGATGTTAGAATGCCAAATGAAATAGAAGAAATTAAAAATTCTTTTGATAATGTATATTCGTTTTATATAGTTAATCAGTTTAGTTCTAGTAAATTAACAGTTAAGCAACAATCACATGTGACTGAAATAGCTTTAGAAAATTATCCTGATTTTGATTACATTATAGCAAATGATGATTTAAGTAAATTAAAAGAAAAAATATTTGCAATTTTAGATAAGGTGAAATAATGAAATGCGTTAATTTAAAAGATTTATATATTGATTTTTTTGTTTCTAAAGGTCATAAGGAAATACCTAGTGCACCGGTAGTTCCAGAAAATGATCCATCAGTACTTTTTAATACTGCGGGAATGCAGCCACTCATTCCATATTTAATGGGAAAAAAACATCCGTACGGAACAAGACTTTGTGATGCACAAAAATGTATTAGAACAAATGATTTGGATAGTATTGGTGATGCAACCCATCATACATTTTTTGAAATGCTTGGAAATTGGTCATTAGGAGATTATTTTAAAAAAGAAGCTATCACTTGGAGTTTCGAATTTTTAACAAAAGTTTTAAATATCCCTATAGAAAGACTTGCTGTTACTGTTTTTGCAGGTAATGAAACTATTCCTTTTGATGAAGAAAGTTACAATATATGGAAATCACTTGGCATAAATGAAGACAGAATTGTTCTTACAAAAGATGATAATTTTTGGATTGCTGGTGAAACTGGTCCTTGTGGCCCAGACACTGAAATGTTTTATTTTCGTAGTAATGATGAAATTCCTAAAAAATTTGATCCGGAAGATGATAGATGGGTTGAAATTTGGAATGATGTTTTCATGGAATTTAATAAAAATTCAGATGGTTCAGTAACAACTTTACCTAATAAAAATGTTGATACAGGTATGGGACTTGAAAGAGTAACAGCAGTTCTTGAAGGAGTAAATGATAATTACGCTTCTTCTATATGGAAAGATGTAATTGATTTAATATGTAAAATATCTTCACTTCCTTATGAAGGTAATGAAAAATCAATACGTATTATTGCAGATCATATTAGAACTTCAGTTTTTATTGCAGGTGATAATGCAGGCATAAAACCATCTAATGTTGGTCAAGGTTATATTTTAAGAAGATTAATTCGAAGAAGTATAAGGCATGCTAAAAATCTTGGTATTAATATTGAATCAGATTGGGAAAAACAAATTGCAAGTCTTATTATTTCAAAATATTCAAAATATTATAATGAACTTAGTAAAAATGAAGAAGTTATTTATGAAGTATTAAAAAATGAAAAAGATAAATTTAATAAAACATTAGAAAAAGGATTAAGAGAATTTTCTAAAATAATTAAAAATAATGAAGATATAAATGGTGAAGTAGCTTTTCATTTATATGATACATTTGGCTTTCCAATTGAACTTACTATTGAACTTGCAAATGAAAAAGGTTTAAAAGTTGATGAAAAAGGGTTTGAAGAAAAATTTAAAGAACATCAAAATTTATCTAGAACTGCTTCAGTTGGTCAATTTAAAGGTGGCCTTGCAGGTAATAGTGAAATAGAAACAAGATATCATACTGCAACTCATTTACTTAATGCAGCATTAAAAAAAGTTATAAATGGTAATGTTCATCAAAAAGGCTCAAATATTAATGATGAAAGAATGCGTTTTGATTTTAGTTGTGATCATAAATTAAGTAATGAAGAAATAACTGAAGTTGAAAATTTAGTTAATAAATGGATAAGTGAAAGTATTCCAGTAACTATGGAAGAAATGCCTAAATCTAGTGCCGTTGATAGTGGGGCTGAAGCAATGTTTATAGAAAAATATCCTGATATTGTATCTGTATATAGTATCGGAGATGTATCTAAAGAAATTTGTATGGGTCCACATGTAAAAAATACTAGTGAACTTGGTACATTTAAAATTGTTAAAGAAGAAAGTTCTTCTGCTGGAGTACGTAGAATTAAAGCAGTATTAAAATAAGGTGATAAAATGTTTGAAAATAAAAAAATATTTATTTTAGGTATGGCTAGAAGTGGTTATAATGTTGCAAAATTACTCTGTAAAAATAATGAAATAGTTATAACTGATAAAAATGATCAAGATGAAGATAAAGTTCACGAATTAGAAAGCCTTGGTGTAAAATTTATTAAAACTGATAAACCTCTAGATATATTTAATTCGTCTTTTGATATGGTTATTAAAAACCCAGGAGTAATGCCATTTCATGAATTATTAATTGAAGCAAGTAAATTAAATATACAAATTTATAATGAAATGGAAGTAGCATATCACTTTCTTCCAAAAAACATCAAAATAATTGGCGTTACAGGTTCTAATGGTAAAACTACAACAACGACAATTATTTATGAATTATTAAAAAAAATGAATATTCCAGTCGTTTTAGGAGGAAATATTGGCTATCCTTTAAGTGAAGTAATCCCATTAATAAAAAGTGGTGATGTACTTTTATTAGAAATTTCTGATCATCAACTAATTAACTTTAAAGATTTTAAAACAGATATAAGTGTTCTTACAAATTTATGTCAAACTCATTTGGATTATCATGGAAATTATGAAAATTATAAAAAAGTAAAACATAATATATTTAATCATCATACAGAAAAAGATCTTGCTATAATTAATCAAAATAATTTAGATAGTATGGATATAACTAAAGATATTAAATCTAAAAAAGAATATTTTAATGGTAAAGATGCATTTATAAAAGATGATTTTATATTTATAAAAGATGAAAAAATTATTAATATAAATGATATTAAAATTAAAGGTCAACATAATTATGAAAATATTATGGCTGCACTTTTAGTTATAAATGAATTTGGAATAGATAAAGATATTGTAAAAGATTTTTTTAGGAGTTTTAATGGAGTTGAACATAGAATAGAATTTGTTTGTCAAAAAGATAATTTAAAATTTTATAATGATTCTAAAGCCACTAATCCTACATCCACTATTACGGCATTAAATTCTTTTAAAGAAGATGTTTATCTTATTCTTGGTGGAATGCAAAGAAATCAAAATTTTCATGAGTTGGATAATTATATGAAACATGTTAAAAAAATTTATGCGATTGGGCAGGTTACTGATGAAGTATTTAATTATGCTAAAGAACTAAATATAAACTCTGAAAAATGTTATACACTTAAAGTTGCAATGGAAATGATTAAAAAAGATAATTTAAATAGTGGAGTAGTATTACTATCACCTGCAAGTGCTAGTTGGGATCAATATGATAAATTTGAAACTCGTGGGAATGAATTTAAAAATCTTGCAAAAAATATTTAATAAAGATATAATTTAATTAGAGTAAAGGGTGATTAAGTGTGAAAAATGAAATTGGAACTGATCCAACATTAGTAGAAGTAATTGAAACATTAGATGCACCAGTACCGCAACAAAAAGTAGAAGACAATAATTTAAAAAAAGAAAATAATGATAATAAAAATTCTAAGAACAAAGAATCTTTTATTAAAAAATTATTATTTGTAATTTTAATTATTGCATTAATGGGTGGTGTTGCTTATGGTGTTTATTATTATTTAAATATGGCAAAAAATAAAAATCAAAATAATACAACTGCAGCTTTTACTTTAAATAATATTACAATAAAAGTTGGTGATTCTTTACCTGAAAGCATGGATGATTATGGTAATTTTGACAATTTAGATATTTCTAAATGTAGTTTGAACACAAAAAATGTTGATACTTCTAAAGTCGGAGTATATGATTATTATGTTACGTGTGGTAATTCAAAATATTCTGCAAAAGTAGTTGTAAAGGAAAAAACAGATGATGATCAAGTTATTACTGAGAAAGTAGTTCTAAATTTAAAAAATGAATTTACATATTTAGTTTTAGGAAATAGTATAAATGTTGAAAGACTTATATCTTCACCTAATAATTATACTTTTTCATTTGAAAATAAAGAAAATGCATTAAATTCTTTAACTAGTGTTGGTTTTAAAAACATAAATATTAAGGCTGTTGATGAAAATAATAATGATAATACCATTACATCTTTTGTCTATGTTATTGAAAATGAACCAAAAATGATTTTTAATTGTACAAGTCCTGATGGTAGTATTATTGACAAATTTGTTTTTGATAATAACAAAAATAGTATGAATGTTTCAGTTAGGATAAAAGTAAATACTTATGATAATGATACAGAATATGATAATATTATTAAAAAAATTAATGATGGAAAAATAACAATTAATGGTGAAGAAGGATATGCTTTAATTGATAAAGAAAATAAACAAATTTCATTACTTTCATTTTTAACAAGTGATATCTTAGATAAAGAATATAATTCATCTTTTCCAACAAATTATAATGAAATAAGTAATTATTATCGAAATATATTAAAATATAATTGTTCTTTTTAAAATATTGAAATTATAAATCGTTTATATTATAATTATTTTAGATAGTAGGGATAAGTGTTGGAAAATCAGAAAAAAATTAAAATTTTATATGCTATTGTTAGTATTTTTAGTGCTTTAATATTGATTCTTGGAGGATATATTATTTATGATAAAATAATAAATTCTAATAACAAACTAATTAGTAATGAAAATAATACAAATAATATAGTAACATTTCCTATTGAAAGTGGTTATACAAAATTAATACTTAATGATGAAGAAAGAAAAGAAATAAATACTAGATTAGCAATATTTAATGTTGAAAATAGTATTAATATGTTTCCTTTTATTCCTGGTGATTCTAAAATTGGTGATGATTTATTTTTAAATGATTGTACTAAAATTAAAGTTGCTAGTGCATATGTTGAATTTCAATTGAATGGAACTTTAAATAATGCAAAATATCCATCTTATGATTATTGCCAACAAAGTGACGATGATAATAATTATGTTTGTGATTTAAAAAAATTAAAATCATTAGCTAGTATTTTCTTTGGTAAAGAAAAATTTATATGTAATGAAGAGTTTTATAATCAAGATTTTTATAATTATGACCCTAATTATGTTGGCGGAGGTTGGTCACCTATTGTATTAAAAGCAGTAGATAAATATAAAAATGGTAATAACTACTATTTAATTTTACATTTATATGATGATGATTGTCTTTTAGAGAAAAAAAATAATTGTTATGAATTAGATAATGATATTACTAAAGAAAAATATGGCGCATATTTTAAACTTAAATATTACAAGACTGATAATATAGAATATATGTTAAGTTTAGAGTATTTAAAAGGCTCTTATTAATAGTATAATCGATTAAGCAATTATAAAATAATAAAATCCTTGTTATACATATGATGTGAAACGAGGATTTTTTTATATAAAAAATTAAATAATTTTAATTAACTAAAAAAATTATTATTGCATAAAATATTATGGTGACAAATGAAAATATGTGTTTATGCAATATGCAAAAATGAAGAAAAAAATATTGCTTTATGGCAAGAAAGTATGAGTGAAGCCGATGATATTTATGTTCTTGATACAGGAAGTACTGATAAAAGTGTTAAATTATTAAAGTCTTTAGGTGTTCATGTAAAAAAAGAAGTAATAAATCCTTTTAGGTTTGATGTAGCAAGAAATAAATCACTTAAAATGATAAAAAAGAAATACGATTTATATGTGTGTACTGATATAGATGAACGTTTTGAAAAAGGTTGGCGAAAAGTATTAGAAGAAAATTATATAAAAGGTAGTACTAGAGTAAGGTATTTATATAATTGGTCTTTTGATGAATTTGGTAATCCTGCAACTATATTTTATTTAAATAAAATACACACCAAAGATTATATATGGACTCATCCCGTTCATGAAGTATTAAAACCTTTAAATGAAGAAAAAGAAATTTTAATTGAAGGTATTACTTTAAATCATTATCAGGATTATAAAATATCAAGAAGTAATTATTTATCACTTTTAGAATTAAGTGTAAAAGAGGATCCCGAAGATGATCGAAATTTACATTATTTGGGAAGAGAGTATATGTATTATCATAAATATACAAAAGCGATAAAAACATTTCATAAACATTTAAATTGTAAAAATGCGACTTGGAAAGATGAAAGATGTGCATCGAAAAGATTTATGGCTAGATGTTATTTGGGATTAAAATATCCAGAAGAAGCAATATTTTGGTATGAAAGTGCAATTAGAGAAGCACCTTATTTAAGAGAAAGTTATGTTGAACTTGCAAACCTATATTATAATCAAAAAGAATATCAAAAAGCTATTGAACTTTTAGATAAAGCATTTTTAATTAAAGAAAAAAGTATAAGTTATATAAATGAAGATTTTGCTTGGAATGGATTTATATATGATTTATATAGTATATGTGCTTTTTACTTAAATAAAAAGGATATTGCACTTCTTTATAGTAATAAGGCAATATCCTTAAGTAATGATGAAAGAATTTTAAAAAATAATGAGATTATTAAACTAAGACTGCATGAAGAACAAGTCTAGTTGTATCACTTTGACAAGTTGATAGTGTAATAATTTTACTATTTTCATCAAGTTGAATGTTAAAATCATAAATGCTTCTTTTTTTAAGCATATTTAAAAAATTTATTTTATCTTCATTATTATCAAAATTAGTTTCTAAATAATCACTAGTAGTAGGAATAATATATATTGAGAATACCTTATATTGGTATGATCCATAAAGAGTATCAAATTTTATAATTTGATTTTCTTCATTTGTATACCAATTTTTATAAAGTGTTTTATTAAGTGTTCCAAACATAACACCATTTAAATATCTATTATGTCCATAAATAATTATATTATCATCTATTTTTATAGTATTATTATCATAATCCATAAATAACCAACCATTTTCGTCTTTTTCATGATAAAGATTATATTTAAGGTAATATTCATTATCAAGTGTTTGAACTATTGGGTAGTCAATATTTGTATTATTAACTTTAAGCCAAGCAACAACATCAGAATTTATTTCTTTTAAAGAGTAAATATAATTATTTTTAATTGGAAGACCATTTGAAGCAGTATTCGTTTCAATATCTTTAGTATCTGTTGCATTAATAAACTTTACAACTTCATTTTGAATTTTACTTACTTTCATCATTGATTTATAATTATCATAAAAAACATAAATAAATGAAAAAATTACAATTGCAAAAATAATTAAACCACAAGTTCTTAATATTGTATTATTTGTTTCACTAGCAAGATTTTCTTCAATGTATTTTTTAGAATATTTTAATTTAAAAGAAATTCTATATTTTTTCTTAATGATTTTATTATTTTTTTTAAGATATTCAATAACTTCTTGGTCATGTTCATCCCCATGTAAAACAATTTTAATATTTCTTTGCTTATTATTAATTAAAGTATTAAGTACAAGTTCTAGAAAATATTTATTAATTTTATTAACATGAATTATTTTTAAATGTCTATTTATATTACAAAATGTATCAAAATCTTCTATATCTTCATTAGATAATGGAAATTCTAATAAAATACTATTTTTATAAAATATGGCAGAATAAGTTTTTAAATCATTAGTTTCCATAAAATTAGATGTAAATAGTATTTCATTTCTTGATTCAGGAATAATACCATTTTTATCAAGCATTTCAAACATATAGACTGGTATGTATGCAAAGCTAATATATTTTATATTAGTTAATTTATTTATTTTTTCACATAATTTATAACTCATTATTTCATCAGATTCCATATATATTGAATCTATGTTTTTTATTTTAACTATTAATTTATAAATTAATGTAAATACTTCAATATTTTGAAAAGATAAAGTATTTATAGAATATGTTTTAATAAGTTCATTTAAAAAAGTTATAACAATTTTTTGATTTAATAATATATATTCATCACTAAATACTAACTCATTATTATTAATTACATTCGTATTAAGCATATTTTTATATTCAGTATTTAATTTTTTCTTATTAATAAATTGTAATCTATTGTTTTTTATTTTAATTAATATCTTCACTATATCCACCTATATTAATTATGATAACACAAATTGACATTTTTTAATAGAAATTTTTAAAAAATATATTGTTTTTTTGAATTTTATGATATAATTAGGTCATAATAAAGATAGGAGAGTTGATGGATGAAAAAGTTTTTTAGTTTTTTACTAGTTTTGGGAGTATTTTGTTTGCCTTTATTGGTTAATGCTTATGAGGAAAGTCTTACAGTTTCAAGTTCACCAATAAGTACTGAAACTACTAATGGTGTTGACAAGAAAACTTATAGTATAAGTGTAAGTTTAACTAATAATACAGAAAATCATGTTATTACACAAAAGATTGTTAAATTTAGATTAGGTAAAGCTATTACTTCTGCTACATGTGGAGATTTTGGTGAGTTTGTTGCTACAACAACTAATAATGGAACAGATTCAGAAGGAAGAATGCTTATTACTTGTCAATTTGATAAAAATGGTTCTACAGCAACTGGAAATAGTTTTCAAATAGGAACTATTGTTGTTAATGTTCCTGTAAATACAACAGAAGATTGTAGTATTGAAGTTATCAATGGTGGTTCACAAGGTACATCAAATCCTGAAACAGGTGCAAGTCTTCCAATGATTATTATTGCAACTGGTTTAGTTATTGGTGCTGGCGTATACTATGTAACTAAAAAAAGAACAAAACTTTATAAAATTTAATTAAAAAACAAGATAAGAAGGGTGATAATAAGTCATCCTTTATTTATGGAATTATTTTTAAAAAATGATTAAGGGAGGTAAAAATGTTATATTATAAAAATGGTGATGAATGTATAGAAAAATATCAAATATCTTTTGATGAAAAAATAATTCAAAATTTACTTGAAGAAATTAAATTTAAATGTAGTAGAATTGTTCATGTTGAATATGATGATATTTTTCAAGTTCGTGTTGCTCAAGAAATGATTGGAAAATGTTATTTTAATGATTCTTATTTTAAAAATATTCATATGGAAAAAATAGGAGTAAGAGAGTATAATGATTTTTACTCTTTTCCAGAAGATATATATCATTATTCATACGATATTTATTATTTTCCTAAAATTGTATATGTTATTAATAGTTTACTTAATGGTAATCAAAGTGCTATAGAAAAAATATTTAATCCAAATATTCAAGATACTTTTAATTATGATGAAAAGATTAATAGTTTATCAATACAAATTGATAATACACCTAATATTGATTTAAAAACAAAATTTGAATTATTATATAAATTAGAAAATTTAATAAATGAAAAAGAATTAAATTCAAAACAAATTAATGAAAAAAAATATTATGATAAACTTAAATCTTTAATTAAACTAACTTTAATAGATAAGTTACCATTAGATGTAAAAGAAAAGTATGAAAATTTTTATGAAAATGGTAGTAGGTTAAAAAGATTAAGGTTAAAATAAATAATTATATAAAAAATATAATCGTTTATTTTTTGTTGGTAATAATTATTTTTTATGTTAAAATACTTTTGTAGGTGATATTATGAGAGAATTTACAGAACAAGAACAAGTAAGAAGAGATAAATTAAATAATTTAGTAAGTTTAGGTATTGATCCATTTGGACATAAATTTGAAAGAACTGGTTTTGCTAAAGATATCAAAGAAAAGTATTTAAATATTCCTCATGATGAATTTAATAATCGTGAAGATATTGAAATAGTTGCTGGAAGAATAATGTTTATACGAAAAATGGGTAAAGCATCATTTTTTTCAATAAAAGATAAAACTGGAAATATTCAAATTTATATTTCTATAAATGATGTTGGTGAAGAAGTATATACTTTATTTAAAACGGCAGATATTGGAGATATTGTCGGTGTCAAAGGTAAAGTAATGAAAACTGGAACTGGTGAAGTAACTATCAAATGCTATGAATATACTCATTTAGTAAAATCATTAAGACCACTTCCTGAAAAATTTCATGGTCTTACGGATATTGAAGAACGTTATAGAAGAAGATATGTTGATTTAATAATGAATGATGATGCAAGAAATGTTGCATTTACTAGACCAAAAATTATTAGATGTATTCAAAATTTTATGGACAGTCAAGGGTTCGTTGAAGTTGAAACACCTGTACTTCAAACATTACTTACTGGTGCAAGTGCAAGACCATTTATAACTCATCATAATACGCAAGATATGGATATGTATTTAAGAATAGCTTTAGAATTACCTTTAAAAAGACTTTTAGTTGGAGGAATGGAAGCTGTTTATGAAATAGGTAGAACTTTTAGAAATGAAGGTATGGATCCAAAACATAATCCTGAATTTACTTTAATGGAGGCATATTTAGCATATTCTGATCTTGAAGGCATGATGAATTTAACAGAAAAAATGTTTCAAGAAATTGCAAATCAAGTAATGCACAAAACGGTTTATAATTGGTGTGGTAACGAAATTGATTTAACCGGTCCTTGGAAAAGAATTAGTATGGTAGATAGTATTAAAGAAGTAACTGGAATTGATTTTAGTAAAGAAATGGGTGTTGATGAAGCTCTTGCTTTAGCTGATGAACATAAAATTGAAGTTGCTGAACATGAACATACAGTTGGTCATATTATAAATTTATTTTTTGAAAAGTATGTTGAGGATACTTTGATTGCTCCAACATTTTTATATGGTCATCCTGTAGAAATTAGTCCTCTTACAAAAGCTAATCCAAATGATCCTAGATTTGTAGAACGATTTGAGTTATTTATCGGCGGAAAGGAATTTGCTAATGCCTATACCGAACTAAATGATCCAATTACTCAACTTGATAGATTTGAAATGCAACTTAAAGAAAAAAATCTTGGTAATGATGAAGCAAATGATATTGATATGGATTTTGTTGAGGCACTTGAATATGGTATGCCTCCTGCTGGTGGAATAGGTTTTGGTATTGATAGACTTATGATGCTATTTTTAGAACAAGATTCAATTCGTGATGTAATTTTATTTCCAACGATGAAAAATATTAATAAATAAGGAAAAATTTAAGGTTTTTCCTTTTTTTTTTATTTTTATCGTAGTATAATTTTAGTAAGGAGGTAGAATATGGGAATAGTTATCGGCATTGTTATTGTACTTGCTATTGCAGCATTTTTTGCAGTATTAACTTGTAAAAGCAAACATAGTGATTTATTCAAATGGCTTTTAATTGCATTATTTGTTACATTTTGTTTAACTTGGATTATCCCTTATGGATATTTTAGTAATACAACATTTGCAGAATATGGAATGAATCGTTTAGGTCTTACAGATATCCCAACAACACTATATTATGGTGCATATTTTGGTTTATCAACACTTATTTATTTATTCATTCTAGGCGGTTTTTATGGCGTATTATCAAAAACAAAAAGTTATCAAGCATTAGTAAAAAATATTGCTAAACGTCTTAAAGGTAAAGAACTATTATTTATGGTTATTACTTCAAGTTTATTAATTGTACTTTCTTCATTTATAAGAAATACTTTTGCAATATTAGTATTTGTACCATTTTTAATATCTATTTTATTAAATATGAAAGTTGATAAACTTACAACATTTGCTGTAACATTTGGATCTATTCTTGCAGGTGTAGTTGGATGTACTTATGGTACTGATGGATTATATTATATTAATCATTACATGGGTACTACAACAAGTACAGGTTTAAGTTATCGTGCTATTTTAGCAGCATTTGCTCTTGTAGGTTACGAAGCTTTATTAGTACTACGTATAACAAAAACTAAAAAGAAAAAGACAAATGAAGATAGTATATTAGAAGCTGACCCTTATCCAGTTGAGGATGTTAAAGGAAAAGTATCTACTTGGCCAATATTAGTTGTTTTTGCAGTACTTTTAGTATTTGTAGTATTAGGCTATATTGGTTGGGATACGAACTTTAATATTTTAGTATTTAATAAATTTCATAATTGGTTAACTGGTCTTAGTATTGGTGAAGATTTTACTTTATTTAAATACATATTAGGCACATCTGCTACTGGATTAGGTAATTTTGAACTTACTTCAATAATGGTTATTATACTAATTATGTCTGTTATTGTAGCCTTCATTGAAAAAGTTTCATTTAATGATTACCTTAAAAATTTTGGCGAAGGCGCTAAAAAAATGCTAAAACCAGTATGCTTATATGTACTAGTATATACAGTATTTGTTGCAGCTTATATGAGCCCATTTATTCCAACAATAACTAATTGGGCTTATGGATTAACTAAAAAATTTAATCCATTTATTGCAACAGCAGTTGCATTTATAACATCTATTTTCCATGCTGATTTAGGCTATACAGGTTATGTAGTAGGACAATTTTTAACAGCAAGTTATGCTGAAAATATATCATTAATACATACACTATATGTATCAACATATGGAATTGTTCAAGTATTATTACCTGTAAGTGGACTATTGATGGTAGGTTTATCTTATTTGAAAATAGAATATAAATCATGGTTTAAATATATTTGGATGTTTGCAGTATTAATGCTTGTTGCTCTATTAATTCTTACTACAATAGTATATTATTAATAGAAAATATTTTACAAAAATTGAGAACAAATTTTATATTTGTTCTTTTTTTTAATTAAAAAATATAGTATGATTATAAAAGAAGGATATAAATTATGGAAAAAGGGAAAATTAATGTAACTAGTATTGTGTGTATATTTTTATTTTTAGTTATTGTTGTAGGTGCTTCATTTGCTTATTTTGGATCATTTTCTCAAAATATTAGTAATAAAACTGCAGTTAATGTCCAAACAGGGCAAGGATTAAATTCATCTTTTGTTTCTACTTCAACACCACTTGAACTTCATGCAACACTTGCTAATATGATTAATGCTAGTGCTGGTGATGTTGTTGCTGATAGTAATAGTAATTTAAATGTTACTTTAATAATGGGTGGTAATGTTACTAATTATAGTTGTTTATATGATATTATTTTTGAATATGATGTGGATAGTAAAATTTATGGTAATGGCGATACTCCTGTAACTGATGAAAATCAAAAAGAATTAACTTTAAAAGTTACTGGTGAAAATGTGGGAACAAACAATTATAGCTCTGAAGTAAACTTTTCATATGATACAAATTGGACTGCGAAAGCTACTACTGAAGGAGCTAAAAGAGTTATTGTAAAAGATGCAACTATATCTGATAATACAGGTGTAGGAACAACTCAATCATGGAATATTAATTTAAAATTTTATTTATTAAGTACTTCACAAGCAAGCTTGCAAGGCCAATCATTTACCGGCTATTTTTATGTAGATAATATTCGATGTGGGAGTTAAATATGAAAATTAAAAATTATTATGACAATTTTAATTTTGTTTTTTTTGGAATATATTTTATAATTTGCCTTGTATTTATAACAATTATTTTAGTTTTAAATGTAAGTGCAACTTATTTTATTTTGGGTGTAGTATTTTTAATAGTAGTTTCATCTTTAATGATATTCTTTTATTTTAGAGAATATTTTTTAGAGGATAATTATATATTAATTAAAGCAGGTTTTATAAAAAAACAAATTCCTTATAAACAAATAAAAAAATGCTATATTGAAAATAATTTAAATCCATTTTATTCTTCTTCATATAAAAGAATTGCACTTAAATTAAAAAATGGTAATACAATATATATTAGTCCAATTAAAATGGATAATACTTTATTACAAATAATGAGAAAGGTTGAAAAATGATAGATTACATAATAATTGGTTTACTTATAATCGTAATAATTTTGCTTATAATATTAATTACTAAAAAAAATAATAATAATGATATAATTGAAAAATTAGGAAAATTTGAAACTGATATAACTAAATCAATAGGGGATTTTAAGTTTGATTTTTCTAAAGTATTGACTTCAGATTTTGAAACATTAAATGAAAGAATTGAAAGAAAGCTTACTTTAATTAATGATATGGTTAATGAAAGACTTGATAAAAATTTTGAAAAAAGCAATAAAACCTTTAATTCTGTGTTAGAAAGACTTTCTAAAATTGATGAAGCTCAAAAGAAAATTGATGATTTAGGTAATGATATTGTATCACTTCAAGGAGTACTAACTGATAAAAAAACTCGTGGAACTTTTGGAGAAGTAAGTCTTGAATATATTTTAAATAATGCCTTTGGTAGCAGTTCAAATGGGATTTATAAAACACAATATAAATTTGAAAATGGATATGTTGTAGATGCAATTTTATTTGCTCCAGCACCACTTGGAACAATTTCAATTGATAGTAAGTTTCCTTTAGAAAATTATCAAAAAATGACTGATAAAACAAAAACTAAAGAAGAAAGAAGTATGTATGAAAAACTATTTGTTCAAGACGTTAAAAAGCATATTAATGATATTAAAACTAAGTACATTGTACCTGGTGTAACAACTGAAGAAGCAATTATGTTTTTACCTGCAGAAGCAATTTTCGCAGAAATAAATGCATATCATCCAGAACTTATTACATATGCTTATAATAATAAAGTGTGGATTACAGGTCCTACAACGCTTATATCAACGCTTTATACAATATCAATGATAATTAAAAATATTGAAAGGGATAAATATGCAAAAATAATTCATGAAGAATTAAATAAATTAAGTATAGAATTTTCAAGATATAAAGATCGTTGGGATAAACTATCAAAAAATATTAAAGCAGTAAATAATAGTGTTGATGAACTTACGACAACAACTGAAAAAATTACAAAGAAATTCGATTCAATTAATAAAGTTGAAATTAAAAAAATTGAGGTTAAAGATGATGAAAACTAAAAAAAATGAAAATGCAATCATAATTTTTTTAAAAGGTTTTGTAATTGGATTTGGCATAATTTTTCCAATTAGTTCTTCAGTATTAGCTATGACTATGGGTATTTATGAAAAAATAATTAACATAATTAATAACTTCTTTTCTTCTTTTAAGAAAAATAAAAAATTTATTATTGCATTTGCTTTAGGTGTTGTTGCCTCTGCAATATGCTGTTGTTTACTTTTAAATATTACATTAAATAAATATCCAGTTGCAACTTTATTATTTTTTACTGGTTTAATTTTTGGTGGAGTTCAATTAATTATAAAAAAAACCGAAAAAAAGTTAAGCCTTTCTAATATAGGATGTACAATTATTGGTGCTTTACTTTTAATTAGTCTATCATTTATAGGAAATAGTAGTGAAGTAATTATAAGTACAAACTTAATTGGTTATATAAAAATCTTTTTAGTGGGTTTAGTCTCTGCGGGAACTATGATTATTCCAGGAGTAAGTGGATCGGCAATACTTGTAATATTAGGTTATTATACACCACTTCTTGCAATAATTTCTGATACAATTCATTTAACTAATTTAAATCCTAATATTTTTATCATTTTAGTATTTGGAATTGGCATGATTCTTGGAATTATTTTAATGAGTAAATTGATGGAATATTTACTTAATAAACATAAAATAAAAACATATTTTGCAATTGTAGGTTTTGTAATTGCCTCAATAATTAATATAATTATTTTAATATTTAGTTATGAAATTAAAATAGTTGAATTTATTGTTGGACTTATTTTATTTATAATTGGTTATTTTATTAGTGCAAAGCTTCTAAAAGAGGATAACTAATGGAAATTATTTTAATTAGTAATAATTTAATTGAAAATAATTTAATATATAAAAATATAAAATATGACAAGAAAAAAATAGAAGTTCCTCTTGTTGAAAAAAATAAAGATTATGCGATAAGACTTTCTTTAATAAGTCTATTTAATGGTGTTAAATCTATTTATTCTTCTACAGATCCTAGTGCTAAAATATTTGCTTCTTATTTAGGAAAAAGATTAAATAAAAATATTTATTTGTCAGATAAATTTAATCCTCAAAAAAATGATAATGTTTCTTTAGAAGAATTAAAAAATATATATTTTATGCAAGAACATGATTTTGATATAAAAAATGGTAATGGTGAATCTTTAAATGAAGTAAAAAAAAGAGTAAATGATGAAATCGAACGAATAATTCATTTAAATAATGCTAATAAAGTAGCCATATTTACACATCGAAGATGTATATTATCTTATTTAATAAGTTATTGTGATGTATTATATAATCTTGAAGATCAATTAATTTTAGAGTATAATGATAATGTAATTTATGATGGTATGTTAAATGATATTGATATCTATTCTATTATAATTAAAGATAATAAATTAATTGATATTAATAAAATTAAGTTGTAAGAAAGGAATATATGAAAAAAGAGATTATTAAAAGTCTAATATTTAGTTTTTCAATAATTTTATTTGGAATTTCGATTGCAAGAGTGATAACATATATAATTGATTAATATGGTAAAAAAAGATGTAAAATTAGAAATAATTTATTTTTGGAGTATTTTACTTATTATACTTTCTATAATAAGTAATTATTTTGCTAAAATATATATAAATAATGGAGTGATTTCCTTTATATTTTCATTAGTATGTATAGTGTTTAGTAAATGTGGATTACCTTTATTTATAATGTTTTTAGGAATATATTTACATACCAAAAAATTTGATTTAAAAGATTATATAAAAGAAATAATTAAAATATATTTATTATATTTATTATTTACTATCACTTTTATGATTATTTATAATATTAAATTAAGTGATATTTATTTATATTTAATAAGTCCTATTAATTCAGTTGCTAACATTTTATTAACAATAATTTGTTTATACATATTTTATCCTTTTGTAAATAAATTAGTTGATAATCTTGATATGAATGAGATTAAATTATTAAGTATATTAGTTATAATTTATCTTATATTAAATTTAGTTGGCCCATTTGTAAATATTGATTTTAATTTACCATTTATAAATAATTTAATATATTTCATTATTGGAAAATTGATATATTTAAATAAAAATAAATTAAATACAAAGAAAATAAAAAGATATTCTATAATAATAAATGTTATGATGTTTATTTATTTAATCATAATAACTTATTTATTATCAAATAATGGTTTATATTTTAAATCTACATTAATAAATAATAGTAATTTATTAATGGTTAGTTATGTTGTTTCTGTATTTTATTTATTATTTAATTGTAAAGGAAAATTTAATTATGAAAAGTATATAAATTATTTATTTTTAAGTTTATTATTTAGTATGTTAATATTTGAATTTATAATAAATAATTATTTAGTACGGAATTATTATTCACTTTTTATGATTCCTTTATTATTTATTATAGTATTTTTTAGTAGTTTTTGTATTAGTTTTTTATTAATAAAAATATATAGTTTGTTAAGGAGAAAAAATGGAAAAAAGTATTAAGATTGCAATTAGTAATCGTCATGTTCATTTGACTAAAGAAGTATATGACCAACTTTTTGATGAAGATTATCAAATAATTAAAAACTTAAAACAACCAAATGAATTTGTAACAAATAAAGTAGTTACTATAAAAAATGGTGATGAAAAAATTGAAAATGTTAAAGTATTAGGACCAATGAGAAATTATAATCAAGTTGAAATTGCTTTTTCTGATGCTTTAAAATTAAATGTAAAGCCTCCAGTACGAAAAAGTTCTGATTTACATGATGCATCTTTAGTTACAATTGAAACAGAAAAAGGAAGTGTTACATTACCTTGTTGCATTATAGCTCAAAGACATATTCATATTAGTAGAAGTAGCGCTGAAAAATTAAATATAAAAGATGGTCAAAGTGTCTTTGTTAAAGTAGGAAAAGAAAAAAAAGGAACTATGGAATGTTTTTTCAAAGTAACAGATGAAGGCTATTATGAACTTCATATTGATAAAGATGATGCTTGTGCATTTTTATTAAATAATGATGATGATGCATATTTTGATTTATAGTCCGTATGGACTTTTTTTTCTTGATATAAAAAATAAATAATGTATAATAAATTTATCTAGGAGTGTTTATGAGTTTTAAAATAGGAAATGTTGAAATAAAAAGTAAAATAGTTCTTGCTCCCATGGCGGGAATATCTAATCCAACATACATTAAATTATGTGAAAGTTTTGGTTTAGGTTATGCAGTTACTGAATTAATTAGTGCTGAAGCAATAGTTCGAGATAATAAAAAAACTTTAGAAATGCTAAATGGTATTGATAAAATTAATATTCCTGTAGCTGTTCAACTTTTTGGTTCTAATCCTCAGACACTTGCTGATGCAGCGAAAAAAGTAATTAAACTTTATAATGTTAAGATAATTGATATAAATATGGGATGCCCTGTTCCTAAAATAGCTATAAAATCTCAAGCAGGAAGTGCTCTTTTAAAAAATCCAGATAAAATATATGAAATTGTTAAAACTGTAAAAGAAAATATTTCAGTACCAGTTACAATAAAAATTCGCAGTGGTTGGGATGAAAATTCAATTAATGCACCCTTAGTTGCAAAACTTGCTGAAAAAGCAGGAGCAAGTGTAATTACCATTCATGCAAGAACTAGAAAAGAAGGCTACTCAGGTCATAGCGATTGGAATTTAATAAAAAGAGTTAAAGATAGTGTAAATATCCCAGTAATTGGAAATGGTGATGTACATTCTTGTTTCGATGCAAAAAAAATGCTAGAGGAAACAAATTGTGATGCAGTAATGATAGGTAGAGCACTGCTTGGTAATCCGTGGCTTATTAAAGAATGTAATGATTATCTTGAAAATGGTAAATTACCTAAAAAAATTAGTTATGAAGAAAAAATTACAATGATGAAAAAACATTTAAATAATTTAGTAATTGATACAAATGAAAAACAAGCTGTAATTCAAATTAGAACTCATTTTTTATATTATTTAAAAAATATGCCTAATAATGCCGAAATTAAAAATAAAATATGTAGTCAAACTCAAAAAGATGAAATTATTAAAATATTAGATGATTATTTAGAATATTTAAAAAAAGCATAAAAAATTATGCTTCCTTTTTAAATGTCTAAAATTATATCGTAATTTTGAAAAATTAGTTGTAAATCTTTTTTATTAATATAGTAGTTTTCATTATCAATTCTTATAATATTATATTCACTTTCAGTTTTATTAAGCAAGTTATTAACTTTTTTACTTCTTATATCATTTAATATATTTTGAACAACATCTTCTTCTAAAACGATTTTATATTCAACATAATAACCATGAAGGGGATCAAATATATAATATGCATCTGTAAAATAAGTGTATAAAATATTATCTTTTGTTATATATAAGTAATAATTTTTTTCTATATCTTTTTCTTTTAAGAAAACACCTAAATCTCTTAAATTATTTCCTTTAGATTCAATAACTCCATAATCAACTCTTAAATAATAATCTTTATTATATAAATTATCAAATTCTTTTTTTCTTTCTAACTGTGTAAAATAAAAAATACAAAATATAGCTAAAATAATAATAATTGCAAAAACTAACCAAACAAGTAATCCATTTTTTCTTTTATTCATTATCCCTCCATTACTAACTTTTTAGCAACTTCATTAATTGGTCCGGCACCTATTGTTATAACTAAATCATTATCTTGAACATTTTCTTTAATAAAATCAATAATTTTATCAAAAGAGTCTATATACCAAACATTTTTATTTTCTTTTTTAATTAAATCTACTAATTGTTCTTCTTTAACATTAAATATATTTGTTTCTCTAGCAGGATATATAGGAGCTATTATAACATTATCAAAATTTTTTAAGATATCTGCAAATTCAGTTAAATGTTCATATGTTCTTGAATAAGTGTGAGATTGAAATATGGCATAACTTTTATTATGTTTAGTTTTTTTAACAGAGTCTAATGTTGTTTTTATTTCACTTGGGTGGTGTGCATAATCATCATAAACACTTACATTTTTATATTTTCCAATATATTCAAAACGTCGTCCAACTCCAGTAAAAGAAAGTAATCCTTCTTTTATAATATTTAAATCTTTAATATATATATTACTTAATGCAATAGCGGCAAGTGAGTTATAAACATTATGAATACCTGTAACATTTAATGAAACTAGGCCTTGACTTTGGTTATCAATAAATAGTTCATAAGTTGGATGACCAAGTGAATCAAAAACAATGTTTTTAGCCATATAATTTGAATTATTTTCTATACCATAAGTAATTTTATTATTTATATTATTAGTGGCTTTTAATGTATTTAAATCATCATTATTAATTACTAAATTTCCATTATTATTTAATTTATTTGCAAATTTATTAAATGAAGAAATAATTCCATCAATGTTTTTAAAATAATCTAAATGATCATCATCAATATCTAAGATAATTTCACTTGTTGGAAAAAATTCTAGAAAACTATCAACATATTCACAACTTTCGGCAATAAAATATTTTTTACTTCCAACTTTATTATTACTATTAATTGAAGGAAGTATAGCTCCAATCATAATTGTCGGATTTAAATTCGCTTTCAAAAATATATTGCTTACCATTCCAGTTGTCGTGCTTTTTCCATGAGTTCCACTTATACATAAAACATTTTCATATTCTTTCATAAGTAAACCTAAAAAATTGCTTCTTTCATAAACTTTTTTATGATTATTTTTAGCATATTTTAATTCTTCATTATCATCGTGAATTGCGGCAGTATAAATTATAATATCGGCATTTTTAACATTTAAGATATTACATTTATCATAAACAGGAACACCTATTTCGATTAAATGATTAGTTATATCTGTTTTCATAGCATCATAACCTGTTATTTTGCAATTAAAAGAAAGCAAAATTTCAGCAATACCACTCATTGATATACCACCAATACCAATCATATGAATTTTTTTATTTTCAAACATAAAATCATTTCCTTTTCATTATTATTATACTTTAGTTTAGACAATATTTTCAAGTAATTATATTACAAATGAATGTCTATAAAGCAAAATGATTTTTTTGCCTTTTATATCAATAATATTTTCTTCTTTTAAATTTTTAAGTTCACGATGCATTGCACTTCGATCGATTGCTAAAAAATCTGCAAGTTCAGCATAAGTAAATGGTAAATATATAGTACTACTTCCATGTTTTCTACTTTCTATATTAAAGTATTCAAGTAATTTATCTCGGATGGTTTTTTTACTTATAATTTGTAAACGATTATTTTTTTCTTCAATAATATTATTTATAATTCCAATTAAATTTTTTAAAAATTGATTAAAATAATTAGAGGATGAATCATATTTTAAAATTAAATCATAATCAAATATTAATACTTTTGTTTCTTCATAAGCAATAATTTCATATTCACTATTATATAGAAATGATATGTTTGAACCAAAAATAGAATTTTCATATAGTTCATCAATAACAATACTATTCCCATTATAATCAGTATGAATAATTTTGGCAGTTCCATTTAAAATAACTCCAATTATATGTTCTTTTAAATACTTTGAAATGCTTTGATTTTTATGAAAAGTGTAGGTAGTTGCCTCTAAGTTTTGTTCTAATTTCTTTTTATCTTTTTCACAAATATTTTCAAATAAATCTTTCACTTTACACCTCTATAGTAAAATTTTATCATTTTTTAAAAAGTGTTGCAATTGCAACTTTATATTATTATAAATTATGATATATTTAATGTAGTTTTAAAATAGAAGTGGAGGTAAAAATGAAAATAGTAAAACGTGATGGGCATATAGTTGATTATTGTCCTGAAAAAATTGAAATAGCCATTAAAAAGGCAAATGAGGAAGTTGCTGAAGAAGATAGAGTAAGCGATATTCAAATTAAAAATATTATTAAATATATAGAGGGTTTAAAGAAAAAAAGAATGCTTGTTGAAGATATTCAGGACATTATTGAATATCGTTTAATGGCACTTGGAAAATATGCTTTAGCAAAAGAATATATTACTTATCGTTATACAAGAGAATTAGTTAGAAAAAGTAATACAACAGATTTATCTATTAAAGAATTAATTGATGGAGAAAGTGAATATTGGAATACAGAAAATTCTAATAAAAATGCTAGAGTTGTTACTACTCAAAGAGATTATTTAGCAGGTATTACTTCAACAGATATTACAAGAAGATTTTTACTTACTGAAGATATAGTAAAAGCTCATGATGAAGGTATTATTCATTTTCATGATGCTGATTATTTTGCTCAAAATGCATTACATAATTGTGATTTAATAAATCTTGAAGATATGCTTCAAAATGGAACAAATATCAATGGAGTTATGATAGAAAAACCTCATAGATTTTTAACAGCAATGACAATTGCAACTCAAATTATTACTGCAGTATCATCAAGCCAATATGGTGGATGTACTATAACTCTTACTCATTTAGCACCTTTTGTAAGAAGTAGTTATGAAAAATATTTAGAAAAATATAAGAAAAGAAAATTTAAAAAAGAAGATTGTGAAAAGTATGCTAAAGAGGATTTAAAAAAAGAAATAACAGATGGTGTACAAACTTTTCAATATCAAATTAATTCTATGACTACAACTAATGGTCAAGCTCCTTTTTTAAGCGTATGTATGTATTTAAATGAAACTGATGAATATAAAGATGAACTTGCTATGATCATTGAAGAAGTTTTAAAACAAAGAATTGAAGGAATGAAAAATGAAAAAGGTATTTATATTACTCCTGCATTTCCAAAACTTCTTTATGTTCTTGAAGAAGATAATGTTAAAAAAGGAACAAAGTATTATTATTTAACTGAACTTGCTGCTAAATGTACTGCTAAAAGAATGGTTCCAGATTATATATCTGAAAAAATAATGAAGCAATTAAAAATTGATAAAAATGGTAACGGACAATGCTATCCATGTATGGGATGCAGAAGTTTCTTAACTCCATATGTTGATGAAAAAGGTAATCCAAAATATTATGGTAGATTTAATCAAGGTGTTGTAACTATTAATCTTCCTGATGTTGCGCTTTCATCTGATAAGGATATGGACTTATTTTGGAAAATATTTGATGAAAGACTTGAACTATGTCATAGAGCTCTTCAAATAAGACATAAAAGACTTTCAAAAGTTACTAGTGATGTAGCTCCAATACTATGGCAACATGGTGCTCTTGCAAGACTTGAAAAAGGCCAAAGTATTCATGAATTACTTCATCATGGCTATTCAACTATTTCTTTAGGTTATGCAGGTTTATATGAATGTGTAAAATATATGACAGGACACTCTCATACAGATGGATCAGTAGGTAAAGAATTTGGCTTAAAAGTTATGCAATATATGAATGATAAATGCAAAAAATGGAAAGAAGAAGAAGACATCGATTATTCTGTTTATGGAACTCCAATCGAATCAACAACATATAAATTTGCTAAATGTTTAAAAGAACGTTTTGGTACAATTAAAGGTATAACAGATCGTGATTATATTACAAATTCATATCATGTTCCAGTATTCGAAGAAATTGATGCTTTTACTAAATTAAAACTTGAAAGTGAGTTTCAAAAACTTTCTCCAGGTGGAGCGATAAGTTATATTGAAACACCAAATCTTGAAAATAATTTAGATGTTGTTTTAGAGGTAATAAGTTATATTTATGATAATATCATGTATGCTGAACTAAATACTAAATCTGATTATTGTCAAGAATGTGGCTATACTGGAGAAATATTAATTGATGATAATTTAGAATGGTATTGTCCAAATTGTGGAAATAGAGATCATAATAAATTAAATGTTGCAAGAAGAACATGTGGTTATATTGGTACAAATTTCTGGAATAAAGGTAGAACTCAAGAAATAAAGGAAAGGGTAATTCATATAGATAATAAGGATGCATAATAATGAAATACAATAAAATAAGAAAAATGGATATATCTAATGGACCTGGTGTAAGAGTTTCAATATTTATGCAAGGATGTGCTTTCCATTGTGAAAATTGCTTTAACAAGGAAACGTGGGATTTTAATGGTGGATTAGATTTTAATGATGAAACTATTAAAAAAATATTAGATCTTTGTGATAAAGATTATATTGTTGGACTTTCAATTTTAGGAGGAGAACCAATGCATCCAAATAATATCGATGGAACAACAGCTCTTGCTAAAGCATTTAAAGAAAAATTTCCAAATAAAAATCTTTGGGTATGGAGTGGATATTTATTTGATAAAGATTTAAAAGATAAAGAAGTACTTAAATATATAGATGTTTTAGTTGATGGACAATTTATAAATAATTTACATAATCCAACATTAAAATGGAAAGGATCATCTAATCAAAGAGTAATTGATGTTCAAAAAAGTCTAAATAATAATAAAATATGTATAATTGAATAATTATTTATCAATATTTTTAGTAGATGGTCCGTAAATTAATTTACCATCTATATCAAATCTAGAACCATGACATGGGCAATCCCATGTCTTTTCTTTATTATTAAATATTAAATTACATTTTAAATGAGGACAAATTAATTTAACTTTATGTTTTTGTTTATTTTCATCAACATATATGCCATATATAACTCCTTTTATTTTTATATAATAAGGATTATTTTTCTTAAATAATGAGACAATATAAACTTTCAAATAACTAAATATATTTAAAAATGAATTTTTAATTAAAGTAAAATTAATCCTATTAGGATTAAAAATTTTTTGATATTCATTTTCCTTATTATTAATTAAATCATTTATTATTTTGGCTCCAATCGTGGCATTTGTCATACCCCAGGTATTAAAAGATGTTAAAATATAAAAATTATTTTTTATTTTCCCAATAAATGGTAAATAATCATTACTTACTATATCTTGATTCATCCAATTATATTCTATATTTAGATTGAAATATTTCTTAAAATCATTAATACTTTGAACATAATTATTTTCATAATTAATTTTATTTGTTAATTTATGTTCATTTGAAGTATAAATTAGATAATTATCATAATATCTTATTGAATGTAAATTTTTATCAATATTTATAGCATTAAAATCTTTATTTTCATTAGTTTTACCAGCACAAACATATTCTCTTTTAATATAAGTTTTTAAAGGTAATAGCATTGGAACAGTAAAGAAAGGATAATGACAAGCAATAATTATTTTATTTGCAATAATTGTGCCTTTATCTGTTATAATCTTAAACTTATTATTTTGATATTTAATTTTTGTAGCTAAAACATTTTCATAAATATTAATTTTCTTTTTTAATATTTTTTTTAAACCATTTAAAAATTTAATTGGATTAAAAACATAAGTATTATCAACACTAAAACCTTTTTTTATACTTTTATTATTTACATCAATTATATTTTCACCAAAACTTTTTAATATTTCTTTTTCTTTTATTATTTTAGAAATATTTTTTTGATCTATTGTAAATAAAATTGAATTACTTTTTTTAAAATCACAGGAAATTTTATTATCATTTATTATTTTTTCTATTAATTTTATAGCTTCTTTTTGAGAATTATAATATGTTTTTGATATGTCTATATTAAAATTTTTTTGTAAAGTTTGGTAAATTATTCCTTGTAAAAATGTTATCTTTGCAGTAGTTTTATTTGTTATACCATTTCCAATATTATTTTTATCAATTAAGGTAATATTTTGATTATTTTGTGATAACATATAGGTAGTTACTAAACCTGCAATGCCTCCACCAATAATTAAAATATCAGTATTTATTGTTTGAAACTTACTATTATTTATATTATTTTCATTATATTTTTGCCATATTGAAATATTATCCAAAATAATCACCTAATATTATTATGAAAAAAAATATATACATTAAACGTTGAATTTGTTATTTTAAATTTGTAAAAAAATGTTAATTAGAAGAATGCATATTTTTAAATATTTAGTAAATAAACATAGTAATTGTAAAAAAGTACATATTTTTGTATAATATTAAATAGATAGATAGGTGATTTTTATGAATATTATAGTAAGCGCTGGTGGAACAGGGGGTCATATTAATCCTGCTTTAGCTATTATTAATAAATTTAAAGAAAAAGAAAAAAATTTAAATATTTTATATATTGGAACTCATAATAGAATGGAAAAAGATATTATTCCTAATCTTAATATAAAATATATTCCACTTGAAATATATGGTTTTAGCAAAACAATGATTTTAAGAGATTTTAAAAATATTATCTTAATCAAAAAAGCCATTAATAAATGCTATAAAATAATGCAAGATTTTAAACCTGATGTTGTTATAGGTGCTGGTGGATATGTTACCATGCCTGTTATTTATGTTGCAAAGAAATTAGGTATTAAAACTGTTATACATGAACAAAATAGTATTCCTGGTAAAACAAATAAAATTTTAGCTAAAAATGTTGATTTAGTATGCACTTCATATGAAAATAGTAATAGATTTTTTACTAAAGCAAAAAAATGTATTTATACGGGTAATCCTGCGGGAGAAAATGCTTTAAAAACAAAAGAAATTACTAAAGAAAGCTTAGGACTACATAAAAATAAAAAACTTCTTTTAATTGTATCAGGATCATTAGGAAGCGAAAGTATTAATAATATATTTTTAGGCTTTTTATCTAAAGTTAATGAAAAAGATAATTATGAAGTATTATATATAACTGGTAAAAAACATTATGATGATTTTATTAATGACAAAACATTTTCTAAAAATATTAAGATACTTCCATTTTTAGATAATATGTCAGGACTACTTAGAAATGTTGATTTAATTATTTCAAGAGCAGGAGCTAGTACCATATCAGAAATAATTACTTCAAAAGTGCCTTCAATATTAATTCCTTCTCCAAATGTTGCAAATAATCATCAATATTATAATGCATTAGATTTAAAAAGTAAAAATTTATCTATTTTAATTGAGGAAAAAGATTTGAATATGGATAAATTATATGATAAAGTTAATGATTTACTTAATAATAGTAAAGAATATCAAGAAATGAAAAATAATTTAGAAAAAATCAATATGATAAGTAGTTCAGAAATTATCTATAATGAAATAAAGGAACTTTTAAAATGAATGAATATGGAAATGTTTTAGAAAATGCAGATTTAAAAAAATATACTACTTTTGGTATAGGAGGAAAATGTAAATATTTGATTGAAGTAAAAAATGAAAATTGTTTAATAAATTTACTTAAACATTTAAAAAATAATAATATTAAATATTATATATTGGGTAATGGTTCTAATGTTATATTAGATGATTCATATTTTGATGGGGTTGTAATTAGACTTAATAATTTAAATAAAATAGAAATAAATGATAATTTTGTAACGGCTTCATGTGGCGTAAAGTTAGGATTTTTAAATAATGTATGTCTTCAGGAAGGGTTAGTTTCTTTAACTTTTGCTTCACTGATTCCAGGAACTGTTGGAGCATCAGTTATGGGAAATGCTGGCTGTTATAATCATAATATGATGGAATATGTTTATAAAGTTAAAGTACTTACAAAAGATTTTGAAGTTAAAGAAATACTTAAAAGTGAAATAAGTTATGGTTATAGATTTACAAATTTAAATGATTGTATAATTTTATCAGTAACATTTATGTTAGAAAAAGGTGACCCTATAAAAGCTTTAAAAGATATGAAAGAAAATAATGAAAAAAGATTACAAAGTCAACCGCTAAATGAAAAATGTGTAGGAAGTATATTTAAAAAT
Organism: Bacilli bacterium; assembly: GCA_051893155.1. Classification (GTDB taxonomy): domain Bacteria; phylum Bacillota_I; class Bacilli_A; order RF39; family UBA660; genus UBA6448. Next base: position 14,502 of record JBJFGY010000017.1, on the reverse strand, counting down.
CCAGAAAATGCAAGTGCAGGGAAATTAATTGATAGTCTTAATTTAAAAGGATTTCATATAAATGATGCTAAAATAAGTGAAAAACATGCAAACTTTATTGTAAATATTGGTAATGCTTCTTTTAAAGATGTAATAGAATTAATTAATTTTATTAAAATTAAAGTATTTGAAAATTATGGTATTTCTTTAGAAACAGAACCTATTATAGTAAGGTGGTCTTCATTATGAAAAAAAATCAGAAGAAACATAAAAAAATTAGATTAATGGGATTAATTTTTTTACTATTATTTATATATTTAATATTAACTTTAATTTATTATTTTCTTAAAATGCCTATTAAAAATATAAGTATTAAAGGAAATAATATATTAAATGATACACAAATAATTAGTTATGCTAATATTAGTTATAAAGATTCAATTTTTAAAATAAGTACAAATAAAATAAAAACAAATTTAGAAAATAATCCATTAATTAATAAAGCATATATTAAAAGAAATTTTAATGGTACAATTGAAATTGAAATTGAAGAAAATAAAATATTATTTTTAAATTCACTTACTAAAAAAATAGTTTTGTCAAATGGAGAAGAAATAGAAAATAGTAATGAATATATTGGCTATCCAATTTTAGTTAATTATGTGCCTAGTGAAATATATAAAAATTTAATTAATTCATTATCTAAAATAGACGATAGTAATTATCAAATGATTAGTGAAATAGAATATTCAATTGATAAATATGAAGATACAGTTATTGATGATGAAAGATTTTTACTTAGAATGAAAGATGGAAATACAATATACATTAATTTAGTAAATATAGATAAATTAAATAAATATCAGGAAATTTATTCTGTCTTAGAGGAAAAAGGAATACTTTATTTAGATAGTAGTAGTTCGAATTTTGTTTTTAAAAAATACGGGGAAGATATAGATAAATAATTTTATAGTATTTTAATTATTAAAGTGTTAAAATACTTAAGAAGGAAAAATGTATGAAAACAAATTATAATGAAGTTTTAAAACAGACTATAAATAATTTAGATTATATTCCAAAAGTACTACTTCATAGTTGTTGTGCACCATGCTCAACACAAGTTATTTCAGTACTTTCAGATTATTTTGATATAACAGTATTTTATTATAATCCTAATATTGAACCACAAGAGGAATATTTAAAAAGGAAAGATGAACAAATTAATCTATTAAAAAAAATAAAAACTAAAAATAAAATAGATTTTTTAGATTGTGATTATGAGAATACTGAATTTAAGAAAATTGCAAAAGGATATGAAAATTGCCCTGAAGGTGGGCAAAGGTGTCATAGATGCTATTATTTAAGAATGGAAAAAACATGTAAAGTTGCTAAAGAAAAAAATTATGATTATTTTTGTACAACTCTTTCAGTAAGTCCTTATAAAAATTCTAATATTTTAAATGAAATTGGTTCTGACTTAGAAAAAAAATATAATATAAAGTATCTATATAGTGATTTTAAAAAAGAAGATGGATATAAAAAATCAATAGAGTATTCTAAAGTATTTAACTTATATAGACAAAATTTTTGTGGATGTAATTATTCAAAAAAACAGGATGAAATATAAAAATGATACAATTTACTTTTTAAAATATACGTGTTATTATTATAAAGGTAGAGGTGTTTTATGGAACATAGAGTAGATAAATATTACGAAGAAGGCCAAGTTGTAAGTAGAACTTCAAGAAATCAGGAATTATATAAACAAATAAGTAAAACTGAACTTGATAATTTTGAAGTGAAAAGTAATGCAACTGTTATTGGTGATAATAAAGGAAACATTGATGTAGAAAAAATTAAAAGTATATTAGATACTCATTATAAAGATGCTCCCAAAAGACAATCAATAAAAATTGATACTGAGATAGTTCCGGTTAAAAAAGTTGAAGAAACAAAAGAATATGATATTAATGTTATTTTAGATAAAGCAAAAGAAGATAAAGAAGATAATTATTCAGAAGAACGAAATAAAAAATTAAGAAATACCCAATTTGATATTTTAAATAGTTTAGATTTTAAAGAACATGAAGAAAATGATCATTCAATAAAAGAGGAAACAGCTAAAGAATTGCAAAATTTAATTAATACAATTACTATTAATGAAAAATCTTTAAAAAATGATAATGATGATTATAATCCATTGGATTTATATGAAGATTTAAAAAGTAGTGATAAGACTCAAACAATTAAAGAAATTGTTGATAAAGATTATAATGAAATAACTAAAGAAACTGTATTCGAAGAAGTTTCAAAAGAAAATAATGAAGAAATTAAAACATCTATGGATACATCATTTTTTACTAAATCCACTAAATTTAATAAAGAAGATTTTGAAGATTTTGCTGATATTGAAGATGGAAAATCCTCTATATTTGTTAAAATAATTATATTATTACTTATTATAGCTTTTATTGCTGGGGCAATTATTTTAGTAAAATCTTTTTTATAAAAGCATATTATTTATTATGAAATTAAAAGATAAGATTAAAAGAAAATATTATATATTGTTTTCATTTATTTTAATCTTATTTTTATTTATTATTTTATTTAGTATTTATAGTAAAAAAATTAACCCTAAACTTGAAAGTTATACACATCAAAAAGTAAAAGAAGAACTTGAAAGTAATATAATTAAAAATATTAACACTATATATAATGATAATTTTAATAATCTTTTAGAAATTGTTCAAAATAATGATAATGAAATAATATATGTTGATTATGATTTAAATAAGTCATATACTATTTTAAATGATTATATAAATAATTTAAAAAAAACAATAATTAAAGAAGATATAATTGAAGTTCCAATTCTTATAAGTAGTAATAATATATTGCTTGCAAATATGGGACCTAAAATTAAGATAAAATATGATTTTACTAATTCTATTGTGGCAAATATTCAAACTAAAGTGACAAATTTTGGAATAAATAATGCTTTAATAGAAATTTATTTACATTTAGAAATAAATTATTTAATTACAATACCAATAAATATTGAAAAATATAAAGAAAAATACGATTTATTATTAAGTTCAAAAGTAATTCAAGGTAAAGTACCTTCGTTTTATGGTAATAGTATTATAAAAGATGGCGCAATTTTAGATATTCCAATTAAATAATTTTTGTGCTATACTTAATAATAGGTGAGAGTATGAAAAATGTTTTTGTAAATGAAGCATTTACTATTGCTATAAATGATTATTTAAATAGTAAAAATTCTCCTGAAGGAGTAAAGTATAATTCATTTATGGTTGTAGTTATAAGATTATTAATGATTATTTATGATGAGCTAGATATATTAAATCCATTTTATTTAAATAATGAACAAGTATTGAATGATAATTTAGAAAAATATGGTTATAGTTATTTAAATGTAGATAAATTTAAAAAAACTTTTCAAAATTATTATACAAATGAAAATTCTGAAGATTTTGTAAATCTACAAAAAATGCTTATTGATATGTTTGCTTTAAAAAATAAAACTATGGAAATTAGTAAAGATGAACAATGTAATTTTAAAGATTTACTTTATACTCCTAATTCTTCAAATATGCTAATAATATCATATAATTATTTGATGGCAAAAAATCCTAATGAAATTGAAAAATATTTTTCAAAAGTTATGGAAACAAGTAAATATCATAAACCACAAAAACCTAAAAAAACTCTTAATATTGATGCTTATGAAATATTAAAATATTCTTTAGAAGATATAAATAAATTATCTGCTGATGAACTTGATGAAGTAAATAAAAAAGTATATAATTATTTTGATATAAATGAAAATGCAATAAATAAAGATTATTTATTAGATAAAGCAGTATATGATTATAAAAATCCAAAACCAGCATTATCATCTGGTAATGGTTATGTTGATATTTTGCTAGTTTTATCTATTGTTGCAACGTTAGGCCTTGCAATATTCTTATTAACTATTTTTGTTTTTTAGGGGGAGTATTAATGAAAATAACTATTAATGATAAAACATATGAAGTAATTAAAAATGAAAAAGATGCAATTGATGAAGATGTTTTAAAAGATAAAATAACTGAATATTTTGATGAATTTAATTATATAGTTGGTGATTGGGCGTATGGTAAGTTGCGTTTAAAAGGATTTAATGATAAAGAAAATAAAAATTTTAAAAAGATAAATGATATAAAAAATGTGCAAGAATATATTGAAAAATATTGTGCTTATGGGTGTAGATATTTTATACTCAAAAAAGTTGAAAATAAATAATATTTTTGTTATAATGATTTTATCATAAGAAGGGATTGATATAGATGAGTAAAATAAAAGTAAGTTTAGCAAGTGGTAATATTTTTGAAAAGCCTTTAGTAACCTGTTTTCAAGGTACAAGTGCAAATTATATTGTTTTTGATAATGAAATGAATGGTTCTATGGGCCTTCCAATAATATGCATAAGTAAGCTTGTTGGAAATAAACTTGAAAAAATATATGATCAAAGTGAATGGAGTAGTGTTAAAGAAAATTTAAAATCTATAATAAGTGGGAATAATTTTATATATTTAACTATTCCAGAAAATTTAACTGCACAAGATGATTTCTTTACTCAACTTACATTACCTGTAGCATCTTTTGATGTATTGAAAAATGCTTATAAACCTCCAGTTCCAGAAACTCCACAGGTTGTGCCAGTTGCACCTGAAGTAATGCCAACTTTAGAACCGGTTGCTCCAGTAGAAACTCCAATTGAACAAAATATAATGGATAGTCCTATTACTATGGGTCCAAGTGTTAATTCACAAGTTTTACCGAATCAAATGATGCCTAATATGGTTAGTCCAACAATGCCAAATTCATTAGACCAAAATATTAGTAATATCAATCCAATACAGAATATCGCTCAGCCTAATACTCAAAATATTATGCAAACGCAACAAACTAATCCTTTTGTTAATACTTTAAATCAAGCGTTAAATGATGAAAATTTAGGTCAATTAAGTCAAATAAATAATAATGAAATTAATCAAGTTAAAGAAACATTTATGAAATCTTGTGAAAATGTATTTGATGCCTTAGTTAAAATTATGGAAAATAAATAAAACTTCAGTATAAAGCTGAAAGTTTTTTTATATAATTTAATATGAAAGAAACTATTGAATACTATTACAATATAAAAATTGATAAACTATTTATAGAAAAAGATGTATATCATTTTATTTTAAATAATGAAGATTATTATTTTCTTTTCTATAAAAGAACTAATGAAGATTTAAAAGATATTATAAATTGTACATTAGAACTTAAACAAAAAGGAATGCAGTGCCATAATATTTTAATAAATATAAATAATGAATATTTAACTAAAATAGAAGATGTAAATTATATATTAGTTAAAGTAACAAATAAAGATGAAATAATTTCAATATCTGATATGATAAGTTATAATAAAAAATTAGTTTTAAATGGTAGTAAAAATAATTTATATCGTAATAATTGGAGTTATTTATGGTCAAGTAAAATAGATTATATTGAACAGCAACTTAAAGAAATAAAAACAAATAAAATTATTGAAAGTAGTATTGATTATTATATTGGACTTTGCGAAAATGCTATATATTATGTAAATAATATAAATAAAAAATATGAGTTATCCATGGTAGATAAAGTAGTTTTAAGTAGGAAAAGAATTTTTTATCCAAATTATTCATTAAATTATTTTAATCCATTGACTTTTATTTTTGATTTAGAAGTAAGGGATATAGTAGAGTATATAAAAAGTTATTTTTTTGCTGGTGAAGATGCTTTAACAGAACTTATAACATATTTAAAAAGTGTTAAATTATCAATATATTCATATAATATGTTATTTGCAAGACTTTTATATCCTTCATATTATTTTGATATTTATGAAAGTATTATAAATTCAAATGAAGATAGTCAAAAATTAATTAATATTATTTCTAAATGTAATGAATATGAATTATTTTTAAAAAAAGCATATGATTTAATTTCATCATATGCCCCTTTAGAAGATATTTCTTGGATTAAAAATTTACATTAATTATACCTTTAATTTCAGGAATTTCATCTTTAAAAAAAGATAAAAGATTTTCATTGATAGTATTATCTTGATATAGACAATGTTCACATGCACCATATAATTTAATGTAAATATAATTATCTTCATACTTGATAAATTCAATATCGCCACCATCCATATTTAAATATGGACGTATTTTTTCAATTATTTCTAAAATTTTTTCTTCCATATATATCACTAAATATTAGTATATCATTTTTTTTAAAAATATGATAGAATTTATTTGGAAGAAGGTTTTATGGCAGAATATAGATCAGGTAGTATCGTTAAATGCCAAGTAACTGGAATAGAGAAGTATGGAGCCTTTGTTAATATTGATTCAAATTATACAGGATTAATTCATATTTCAGAAATATCAAATGATTTTGTTAAAGATATAAATGATTTTTTACAAGTGGGAGAAATTATTTATACACAAATTTTAGAGGTAGATGAGATTAATCATCATTTAAAATTGTCAATAAAAAATATTAATTATAAATCTAATTCAAAAAGTAAAATTAAAGAGTCAAGACTTGGATTTTTACCTCTTAAAAATCATTTAAATACTTGGATAAGTGAAAAACTATCAGAGATTAAGAATAATAATGAATAATTATTATTTTTTTTGCATAAATTATTTTTTTTGCATAAAAAAACTCAAATTTAATTGAGTAATTTTATTATTGGTGCCCGAGGCCGGACTTGAACCGGCACGAGTTTTTATACTCGCAGGATTTTAAGTCCTGTGCGTCTACCTATTCCGCCACTCGGGCAAAGGCACTTGTCTTAATTTGATAAGACTATTTAATTATATCTTTTTTTTTAGTACTTTGCAAGTATTTTTTTTTAAAAGTTGATTGACAAGTTAAAATAATATATGCTATAATCAAATTGCACTTGAAAAAGTGGGGGAATACCCAAGTCCGGTTGAAGGGACTGGTCTTGAAAACCAGGAGGTCGGGTAACCGGCGCAGGGGTTCGAATCCCTTTTCCCCCGCCAAGTTGAAATATCGCGGGATGGTAGCAGTCTGGTAGCTCGTCGGGCTCATAACCCGAAGGTCGTAGGTTCAAATCCTTCTCCCGCAACCAATGGTTCCATAGTGTAGCGGCCTATCACGCTTGCCTGTCACGCAAGAGATCACGGGTTCAAATCCCGTTGGAACCGCCATTTGGCTTCATAGCTCAGTCGGTAGAGCAGAGGACTGAAAATCCTTGTGTCGCTGGTTCAATTCCCGCTGGAGCCACCAGAAGCAAATAAAATCCCCATTTAATGGGGTTTTTTGTTTTGTTATTTAACTTACACATTTAATTTGAACATCATTAATAAATGCATTATTTACTTCGTTTGTTTGACCAGAAACTTTAAATTTCGATAAATCACCAAGAACAGGAAGATTAAATTCATAAAATAAAGTAACTCTAAATAATGTTTCACAAGTTTTTGTATTTGTCATAACTTTTACACAATATGAGTATTTTTCATTTTCTTTAGCAACATTTGCCATTGTATCATCTAAATTAAATCCATACATTGTACTTGAACCATCATAGCAAGTACCTCTTCCAACATAATTACTATTTTGAAGATATGTATTCATTATATTAATTGAACCACTTACTTTATTTCCCGAAGTATCAGTTTGAGTTAAACCCTCATACTTTTCAATTATCGAAGTAAGTTCATTTTTCAATTTATATGTTTTTGAATAACTTAGTGCCATAACTAAAAAACCTGCGAAAATAAGCGTAAAACTTATTACTATAAAAAATATCCAACTAGAACCAACAGCTTCTCTCATCTTTCCACCTCTTATTATACTAATTATATCATTTAGCTATAAATAAATCTATTATATTTTAAAGTTTACATTTTTAATAATTAATTATATAATTTATTTATGCCGAATTAGTTTAATGGTAAAACAAAAGCATGGTAAGCTTTAGCCACAAGTTCAATTCTTGTATTCGGCACCATTTGTAAAATATTTAGCAAGAAATTTTGCATAAAATAAAAAAGAGGAACATTTAATTTTGCAAGTGAATAATACTCTACTGAGATACGCCAACTAATAAACTAAGTTTAACTTGAGTTATATTTTGCTTTTCTCTTAATATTTGCATATTTCTAAAATTTAAACCATCTTTTTTAGTCATAAATACCACCTCTAGTTTTATTATCCTTGAAAATAGTAACTATAAAAATTAGATGCTGATTTAAAATGATTCTTATTAATATAAAATTTTGTAAAAAATATTTAATTAAATCAAAATATAAGACTTTTTATTGAATATTTGATATAATTTAGTTAAATATGGAGGGAAAAATGAAAACTATTGAATTTGGATATTCTAATGATACTAATCCAAAGGGTTCTTGGGAAGGAATTGGTATTAAAGAGGGACTAATGCTTACTGAAGCAGATTATTATGGGGTAGTAAAATATGAGGATAATTCGTATCTAATTGCTAAAGTAACAAAAGATGAGTATGGTCGTTTTCAACAATTATTTGGAAATTTTATTGTAAGGCCGGCAATTGCAGATTTATATCCTGATGGTTCGGGTGTAATATTTCTTGATCAAAGTGAATCTTATCAAAGTAAACAACTTGAAGAATATTTAAATACTATTAAAGATAAAATCAATAATATTGATGATATATTTAATTATTGTGATGGTATAATTCAGGCAAATAAAGCATTTACATATCTTACTCTAGATGATATAATTAGTACTACATCAATTTTACATGAAGAATTTGAAATAAAAAATAATGCATTAAAAAAATGTCATTTATCATTTTCTGAATTACAATTATATAATCAAGAAAAAGAAAATAGTTTTAAAAGATAAGGAAGGGTAGTTTTTATGGAAAAAAAAGAAATTTTAACTGAGGAAAATTATTTAAAAGGAAAGAAAAAAATTAAGTCTATTTCATTAATTATTTTAGTTATTGGATTATTACTAGGAGGTAGTTTAATAATTACAGGAATAGTAAAACAAAATGCTGTTAATGAAAAATATTCCGAAAAAAGCAAAGCAAAGGAATTACAACAATTGGAAAACGAAAAACAACAACTATCTAATCAAGTTGAAGAAGAAAAACAAAATCTTATAAAATCAAAGGAAGATCTTGAAGCAAAAATTAAACCAATAGAAGATGAAATAAAAAGTTTAGATAGAGTTACTTTTACAGGATTTGATGATGCATATTATGCTAGAGAAGATAAAATTGAAGAATTAAAAGAAAGTATTGCTGATGATAAAAAATCAATTGATGTAATAGAAAACGCTCTAGATGAAAGTTTTGATCATTGTGCTTTTGATAGTGCTAAGAATAATAATTATACAGCTTCATATTGCTTATTAAAAAATGAGTTAAAAGCAAAAAATAATGAAATAAATTTATTAGATAGTAAATATTCTGATTTTAATAGAAAACATGAAGCTGGAAAACATGATTACTTATATATAGTTGGTGTATTTATTATTATTGCTTCTGTAATGATATCTTCATCTATTTATATGATGACTAAAAGAAGAGAAATTGCTGCATTTTCTGCACAACAAATGATGCCTATTGCACAAGAAGGTATTGAAAAAATAGCACCTTCAATAGGTAAAGCTGGAGCAAGTATTGCAAAAGAAATGGCACCTACTTATGGACAAATTGCTAAAGAAATTAGTAAAGGTATTAAAGAAGGATTACAAGGTGAAGAAAAGAAAGATAAGAAATAAAAAATCTTTCTTTTTTAATTGTATATTAAAAAAATTTTTATTATAATTAATTTAAGAGGAAAAAATGGAAAATAAATTAAAACATATTGCAATAATAATGGATGGAAATGGTCGATGGGCTCAAAAAAGGGGAATGACTCGCAGTATGGGTCATAAAAAAGGAGCAAGTACCCTTGAAAAACTAGCATCTCATATAAATGATTTAAATATTGAGTATTTAAGTATTTATGCATTTTCAACAGATAATTTTAAACGTAGTAAAGAAGAAGTTGATTATTTAATGAATTTATTTATTGAAATGTTTAATAAAAAATTTAAAAAACTTCAGGCAAAAGGAATTAAGGTAATCTTTAGTGGGGATAAAAATGGTCTTCGTAAAGATGTAGTTAATTCAATGGATAGTATTACTAAGAAAACCGAAAATAATAATGGCTCAGTCTTAAATATTTGTTTAAATTATGGTTCACAAGAAGAAATTATACGGGCAGCAAATAGATATCATGATGATTTAATAACTAAAAAAATAAGTAAAAATGATATAAATAGAGATAATTTTTATAAATATATGGATAATTATTTACCACCTATTGATTTACTAATAAGAACTGGTGGTGAAAAAAGATTAAGTAATTTTATGTTATATCAATTAACATATGCAGAAATTTATTTTATTGATACTTTATTTCCTGATTTTACTATAAAAAAAGTTGATAAAATAATTGATAATTTCTATTTAAAAGATAGAAGATTCGGAGGTATAAATGATGAAAAGAAAACAAATAATTGATTTAATTACGGCAGTAGCATTAATAGTAGTTGGAAGTATTATTTTGATATTCCCACTTTTAAAAATAATTAATGTAAAATATATTTTTATGGGAGTACTAACTTTTTATGGAATTATGAATTTAATTCAATATATATTAACTAATGAATCAAAAGATTATGAAGGCTTATTTACAATGATAGCAAGTATTATTACATTAATTATTTTAGGCCTTGTAAATATTGAAAATAATCCTCTTAATCTAGCTTTAACATTATTTGTTTGGATTACACTAATGAGTTTAATTAAACTAAAAAAATGTGATTATTATCATGATAGAAATAAAAAAATATATATTTTAAAAATAATTACATTGGTAATATTTGTTCTAATTGGTCTTCTTTGTACAATAAATTTATATTATGAAGAAAGTGTTCAAGTATTAGTATTAGGATTTTTCTATTTTATTCATGGTATTTTAGAATTAATTGATCCAATAACAAATTATTTAATAGAATTAAGGTAATATATTTTTAATACTTTCATATATTTTACTATGGAGGAATTATGGAAATATTGAAAGTAGGTTCAAAGTCAAATCCAAGTAAAGTTGCTGGAGCAATCGCTAATATTTTTAGAGAGAAAAAAACTTTAGAAATTCAAACTGTAGGAGCTGGTAGTTTAAATCAAGCAATTAAAGCTTTAGCTATAGCAAGAGGTTTTGTTGCACCAATGGGGGATAATTTGGTAGCCATACCAGCATTTTCTGATATAGAAATTGGTGGTGAAAAGAAAACTGCAATTAAGTTAATTATCGAGTCTAAATAACTCGATTTTTTTTGATAATTATGTTATTATATTATAGGTGATACTATGGATTTAGCAATTATTCTAATATTAATAATTTTAACAATAATTTTTATGCGTAAATTTTCGAATGTAGTTTATGTAATATGTATTATTGATATCTTTTTAAGATTACTTGATAGATTAGAAAAAATGTTAGGAGTAAAAGAATTTTCTGTTTTAGTAAATAAGTATTTTCATAATTCAATTCTTGATATAGCAGCTTCTTATACAAGTGGAATTTTTTATACAATTATTTCTTGGGTAATTTTTGGTATTTATGTAGTATTTTTATATTATGTAATTAGAACATTTTTTAGAAAGAAAAAATAAAAAAGTGGTTATCCACTTTTTTTAATATTATTTATTTTCCTTTTTGGTATTTTTACCTAATATTGAAGCAATAATTGAAGTTGAAATAAGTATTATATAATATAAAATAGTATAAATACTTATATTTTTTATAAAGAAAATTAAAGTAAAAATAAATAAACATAAAACTAATATAAGTCCATTAATTAAGCCTTCAAGATAGCCCTTTTTGTTAGTAGTTTTACCTTTTTTAAATGATAATATAAAAAATAGCGCAATGTTAAATAAAAATGATAAAAGATTAGTTATATAACTACTTACTCCAAAAAGATTTATCAAGCCTAAGAAAAATGCTAAAAATGTTTCAGTTAAAATAAATAATCCTAAATATTTTAGAGTTTTTAAATATTTTTTTATAATAATCACCTGTTAAATACTATGATATGTTTAAAATTTTATTACTTTTAACATAATAATTATGGTGATTATTTATGGTTTTACTTAAAGTAGTAATTAGAACATTATTCTTTTATTTTTTTATAACTATTTCATATCGTTTAATGGGAAAAAGAGAAGTTGGTCAATTAGGTGTAATTGATTTAATAGTATCAATACTTATTGCCGAACTTGTAGCAATATCGATTGAAAACCACTCAGAACCAATTTATTTAACTATAGTCCCAATAGTAGTACTAGTAATACTTGAAATATTACTTGCTTATATTTCTATAAAAAGTAGAAGCTTAAGAATAATACTTGATGGAAAACCATCACTAATTATTTCAAATGGGAAAATTAATTATCATGAAATGATAAAACAAAGATATACTTTAGATGATTTATTACTATCATTAAGACAAAAAGAAATAAGAGATATAACGGAAGTAGAATTTGCCTTTTTAGAGCCAAATGGAAAGTTATCAATATTTAAATATAAACCTTTTAAAATAAAAGGTACATATCCGATGCCAATAATTTTAGATGGTAAAATAGATGAGGAATCACTAAAAAATATTAAAAAAGATAAAACATGGCTTAATAATATCATGGATAATAATAATATTTTATTAGAAGAAGTGTTTTATGCTTTTTATAAAAATAAAAAATTATATTTTATAAAAAAAAGTGGAAGTTAGTCCACTATTTCAAAACGATATTCTTGATTTGCATTTGGATATTTATCTTTATCCACTAAAGATGCAAAATTATCATATGGTCTTACCCAAACTTTGCCATCATGATTTGATTTATAAATGACAAGTTTTCTTGGATTACCATCTTTATCATTAATTTCACTATCATATCCAATAAATAATACTTTATATACATTTCCTTTAAAATGTCTATATGTTTTGTTTTCTTTAATTTCTCTCATTTATATCACCCTAATAAATATTATACATTTTTTACTTTAAAATATCTATATTTTATTATATAATTATCATAGAAGGTAGGTTGATTATATGAAAGCACTTTGTGTTGGTCATAGTAAATTTGATATAACATGTATGGTTGAAAAATATCCAGAAGAAAATAGTGAAATTAATATTAGCGATATATCTGAGATTGGTGGAGGATCTGCGGCGAATGCAGCTTATGTTTTGGGAAAATATAAAGTTGATACATATTTAGGTTCAATGGTTGGCGATGATACTTTTGGTTCTTTAATAAGAAAAGAATTGGAAAAAGTAGGTGTTCATACAGAATATATGGAAATTGCCTATGAAAAAAGAACAGCTATGTCATTAATTATGCTTTCTTCAAAAGATAAAACGCGAACAGTTTATAATTTAGTTAAAGAAAAATTATTAATGAAAAAAACTGAATTTGCTATGGATCCTGATTTAGTTTTAGTAGATACTTTTGACTATGGTGCTGCTTTAGCGGCTTTAAATAAATATGCTAAAAAAATTACTATTTTAGATGCAAGAATTGCTGATTCTGAAACTTTAGAACTTTGTAAATATGTAAAATATATAATTTGTTCAAAGGATTTTGCTTCAAAAGTTTCTGGAATAAGGATAGATTTCAATAATCCAAATTCACTTGTTAATGCATATTCAAGTTTATTAAACAAGTTTCCAAATAGAAATATTATTGTAACTTTAGAAGATAAAGGTGCAATGTATGTATCTAATAATCAAATAAAAGTTATGCCAGGTTTAAAAGTTGAAGTTGTTGATTTAACTGGTGCAAAAGATATATTTAATGGTGCATTCTCCTATGGGCTATTAAAAGGATATGATATTGAAAAAAGCATTACGTTTGCTAATATTGCAGCAGGCCTTTCGGTGGTAAAAGTTGGTGGAAGATCATCTATTCCTGAATATGATGAAATAATGAAATATTTTAAACAGAAATATCCTGATGATAATGTTAATCCTACTACTAAAGTAGAATCAACTCAAATATCTACACCAAATGAAGTAAAATAAAATGATTTTATATGGTAAAATTCCAAAACTAGATTTACATGGCGAAATAGTATCTATGGTTGAAGTATTAGTTAATGACTTTATTAAAGAAAATATTTTATTAAAAAATAAGTATGCATTAATAATTCATGGAAAAAGTACTAACATATTAACTAAGGAAGTACATAGGGTTCTTAAAAATAATAAAAATGTTAAAAATTTTTATTTAGATAATTGGAATTTGGGGCAAACAATAGTAAATTTAAAGTAGCTTATGCTCAGGATAAAATCATAAATTAACAAATTAATGGAGGGAATTGAAAATTCTCTCTA
>JBJFGY010000016.1:0-3396 GCA_051893155.1 Bacilli bacterium | reverse complement strand
TAATATCTACATCTGAGAAATTATCATTATTTAAAATGATATCAACTATAGATTGGGATGATTTGCCAAAAATATCTGAAAACACGATATCTAATTTACAGTTACCAACGGTAAGTGCATTAGTAAATCTATTTTTCTCAGATGATTTGGTATTAGTAAGTTTATAACGATATCTAGTAAATTCTCTCAAGACTCTAAAATCTTTAGATGGAATATAAGAAGAACGAACTAATCCCATTTTAAACAAGTCTGCAATCCATTTTGCATCCTTGTTATCGTCTTTCTCACCTTTGATAGCTTTAACCCATTTAGGATTAGCAACGACGACATTAGAAATATAACCTTCTAATGCATTGTATACAGGAATATAGTATTTACCAGTAGATTCCATACATACATTTTGACAATCGTTATCAATAAGCCAATCTTTAAAACGAATTAAATCATTATTAAAGGTAGAAAAACGTTTTCGTGAGTATTTAGGTGTGATGGAAGTTGAGTCACAAATGACAGCAACTATAAATGTTTTGTGCACATCAACACCACATGCTTTTGGATAAATAACTTCCATAAATAAAACTTCCTTTCAAAATATTTTTGAAGGAGTGAGTTGTCTATGTGATTAACACTAAGAATTAACTAAAGTCAATGATTAGTCTACAGCCTTAAAGGACTACTTATGTGTGCTTGAAACAATCACATTTGCACTGGTTATTATGCTGATTTAATCCAAAGAGTTACAGGAAGTCTGCAACTCACCTCACCGTGCTTTGTAGTGCACACTCCTTCAAAGACTGTATTATATATATAAAATAAATTTTGTTCAAGTTTTCATCACTATGTGTGCCTTGAACGAAGTGAAAGAAATGTGAGGTTAATATGAAGAAAATATTTAAAAATATTTATAATAAAAGTAAAGAAGAATATTTTAATTATTTAAGAAAACTATTAAAAAATAATGATAAAAAATTTATAATTACTGTTAATCCTGAAATAGTAATGAATTCAGTTAATAATAATGAAATACTGGAAATTCTTATTAATAAAAATAATAGTTTAGTTCCTGATGGAATATCAATTGTAAAAAAAGCTAAAAAATATAATATTGATATTAAAGAAAGAATAACGGGTGTAGATATAAGTGAATTTCTTCTAAATGAAGCTAATAAAAATAAAAAATCTATATATCTATTTGGTGCCAAAGAAGAAGTTATATCTAAATTAATAGAAAAAATTAAAAGTAATTATCCTAATATAAATATTTTAGGATATTCAGATGGTTATGTTAAAAATAAAGATAAAGTAATGAAAGAAATAATTAATAAAAAACCAGATATATGTATGATTGCATTAGGTGTTCCTAATCAAGAATTATTAATTAATAAATATATAGATAAAGTAGATAAAGGTATATATATTGGAGTAGGTGGAACTTTTGATGTATTAAGTGGATGTAAAAAAAGAGCTCCTCAATTATTTATAAAGTTAAATTTAGAATGGTTATATCGAATTATTTGTGAACCTAAAAGAATAGGAAGATTTATCAAAAATAATATTGTATTTATGTTTAAAAAATAAAATTTATTTTATTATGTATGTAGTTTTTCTTTTTACATATAGCGAGGTGATACAATGATTACAATTAATATAACAAAAGCAAGAAAAAATTTGTTTCAATTGGTTTCTGATGTTAATGTAGGCTTTAATCCTATTACAATAGTAAATGGTAAAGGAAAAAATGCTGTTTTAATTTCTGAAGATGAGTGGAAAAATATTGAAGAAACTCTTTATTTGGCATCAATTCCAGGACTGGTTGACGATGTAAATAAAATAAGAAAAACTGAAGATTGGAAATCATCTAAAGAGTATGAAACAAATAAAGAATGGTAAAAAGATATCAGATTTTTAATTTCTGGTATTTTTTAATTTCTATTTTATTATTAATTTTTGCTATAGTAATAAATATGTGATATTATAAATATAAGAAATGAGGTTTTATGGATAAAATTGCAGTATTGATTCCTTGCTATAATGAATCAAAAACAGTTGCTAAGGTTGTAAAAGATTATAAAAAGGCACTTCCTGAAGCAACAATTTATGTGTATGATAATAATTCAACTGATCATACTGATGAAATTGCTAGAAAAGCTGGTGCTAAAGTTGTTTATGAATATAAACAAGGTAAAGGTAATGTAATACGTTCAATGTTTAGAGATATTGACGCTGAGTGTTATATTATGATTGATGGAGATGATACATATCCTGCTGAAAATGCTAGAGAAATGTGTGATTTAATTTTAGAAAAGAAAGCTGATATGGTTATTGGTGATAGATTATCTTCAACATATTTTACAGAAAATAAAAGACCATTTCATAATTTAGGAAATAAATTAGTAAGACTACTTATTAATAAATTATTTCATAATAAAGTTAAAGATATAATGACTGGATATCGTGCATTTAGTTATGATTTTGTAAAAGGATTTCCCGTTCTTTCTAAAGGATTTGAAATTGAAACTGAAATGACTATTCATGCTGTTGATAAAAATTATCATTTAGTAGAAGTTCCAGTTAATTATAAAGATCGTCCTGAAGGTAGTGTATCAAAATTAAATACTTATAAAGATGGTTTTAAAGTATTAAAAACTATAGCAACTTTATTTAAAGAATATCGTCCAATGGCATTTTTTGGTATTCTTGGCACTTTATCATTAATTATTAGTTTAATATTAGGTATTCCTGTAATGTCAAATATTTCTATGCATACAGTTAGATTTACTATATTTGCAATGTTATTTTTACTTTCTTTAATGTTATATACTTGTGGTATTATTTTAGGAGTAATCGCTAAAAAACATAAACAACTTTATGAAATAATGATGAATACTTTGAAAGAAGAAAAATGAAAAAATTAATTAAACAATTATTTAGATTTGGTATTGTTGGTGGTACTGCATTTTTAATTGATTATGGAATTTTATTTTTACTTGCAAAAGTAATTGGTATTAATGAACTAATAAGCGCCGCAATATCATTTGTAATATCTTTAGCATTTAACTATTTTGCAAGTATTAAATGGGTATTTGAAGCAAAAAAACAAACACCTAAAGAAGTAATTATATTCGTGCTTTTAAGTGTAGTTGGACTTGGTATTAATGAACTATTGATATATATTGGAAGTATAAAAATGAATATTGATGTTATGATTGTAAAATTATTTGCAACAGTTATTGTAATGATATATAATTTTATAACTAGAAAACTAATTATTGAAAAACATAATTAGTTTTTTGGTGTAATAAATTTAAAAAAATGAAAGTTATTACGATTAACCGTAATAACAGGATAAAATCATAAATTAACAAATTTTAAAGATGGTATGGAAAAAGTATCATC
>JBJFGY010000015.1:0-3429 GCA_051893155.1 Bacilli bacterium | reverse complement strand
TTAAAATAGGAAAAGATGTAATACTTGTTAAAGTTTAAAAAATTGTTTATAATATGTAATATGAAAAAGAAAATTTTTATATTAAGTTTTATTGTGTTATTAATAGATCAGCTAAGTAAAATAATACTTGATAAAGTACTTATATTAGGTAAAAGTATTAAAGTATTTGATAAATTTTTATATATAACTAAAGTATATAATGATGGAATAAGTTTTAGTATGCTTACTGGTAAAAGATATTTAATTATAATAATTAGTATAATTATTTTAGTATTTTTATATTTTTATATGAATAAATTTAAAGAAAATAAAAGAAATGTAATTGCTTTTTCTCTTCTTATTGGAGGACTTTTAGGTAATTTAATTGATAGAATTATACATGGATATGTAATAGATTTTATAGATTTTTATATTTTTAATTATAATTATCCTATATTTAATTTAGCAGATGTATGTATATGTATAGGAGTTTTTATTCTTTTATATAGTATATATTTAGGGGAAGATAATGAAAATAGTAGTGGAAGAAAATGATAATAAAAGAATTGATAAATATTTAAGTGAAAAAGTGTCTTTCTCAAGAAGTTTAATTGAAAAGATGATTAAAAATGGTAATATTTTAGTAAATAATAAAAATATTAAAGAAAGTTATAAAGTATGTATTAATGATGAAATAACTATAAATGAAATTTATGAAAATAAAAATAATATTACTCCATGTAAAATGGATATAGATATAGTTTACGAAGATGAAGATATTATGATTATTAATAAACCAAGTGGAATAGTTGTTCATCCTGGAGCAGGAAATCACAATAATACTTTAGTTAATGGTTTATATTATTATACTAAAAATTTAAGTGATTTAAATGGAAATGAAAGACCTGGAATCGTTCATAGACTTGATAAAGATACTTCAGGACTTATGGTAGTTGCTAAAAATAATAAAGCACATGAAGCTTTAGGAAAAATGTTTATGAATCATGAAGTTAAAAGAACATATATTGCTTTATTAAGTGGCGTATTACCCTATAATAAAGGAGTTATTGATGTACCTATTAAAAGAGATGATAAACATTTTGATAAAATGATGGCTTGTGAAGATGGAAAAAAAGCTATAACTCATTTTGAAGTTTTAAAAAGATATGAAAAGTGTACTTTAGTATCATTAAATTTAGAAACAGGAAGAACTCATCAAATAAGAGTACATATGGCATATTTAGGCTATCCAGTTTATAATGATCCAGTGTATAATAATAAAGATGCAACTTCTTTTGGACAATTTTTACATTCAAAAGAAATAGATTTTAATCATCCTATAACTGGAAAGCATCTTCATTTTGAAGTAGATGTGCCAAAAGAGTTTAGTGATTTTTTAAAAAAGTTGGATAAGGAGTAGTAATGGAAAAAGTAAATGTTAGAAAACAAGATCAAATACTTATGAGTTTAGTTCATTTTTTTGTTACAAAAGAAGGCTATGCTCCAATATTTGTTCAAGGCGTAAAAGATGAAATATGGCTAGAAAAAGTTAATGGTCCATATAGAATAATTCGAATTAATAATAATTATATTCATAATGAAGAACAATATAATTTTGATCAATTTAAAATAAAAAATATTATGAAACAAATTAAAAGAAAAACATTATCTTTTACAATTAATACATTAAATATAGATTTAAATGTAGCTGATAGAGTAGAAGTAAAAAATGCAAAAAATGTAGATAATATTAGTATTCATGAACTTAGTGAAGTTCAAAATAATAAAGATATTGTCTCAGTATTTCCAAATATTAAAACTGATTTATTTGAAGGAAATAATTCACTTGATTTAATAATAAATGTTACTAAAGATATAAATAATAAAACGGAATCTGATAATAAAAAATTTGAAAAAATATTTTCAAAGAAAAAATTATTTGTAACATATATATTAATGGGTTTATGTTTTTTAATGTATTTAGTTACTCTTATAATGGGTGAAACTAATGCAACATATCTTGTTTTAGGGGCAAATTATGCACCACTTGTTAAAAATGGCCAATTATTTAGACTTATTACTTATGCTTTTTTACATGGCGGAATTATTCATTTACTTGTTAATATGTATTCACTTTTTATCGTAGGAAGGCAAGTTGAAAATAATTTTGGAAAAATAAGACTTTTAATAATTTATTTTATTAGTGCTTTAACTGGTGGTTTACTTAGTGCTTTATTTTCTGATAGCATAAGTATCGGTGCAAGTGGAGCTATTTTTGGCCTTCTTGGCGCACTACTTTACTTTGGACTTCAATTTAGATTATATTTAACTGATGCTTTAGTAAGTAAAATTATTCCTATTATCGTTTTAAACTTAATAATTGGTTTTACTGTAACTGGTATTGATAATGCTTGCCATATTGGTGGTTTAATAGGAGGTTTTTTAGCCTCAATGGCAGTAGGAGTACCTGAAGTAAATAATAAAAAAGATCGAATTAATGGCATTATCTTACTTGTAATATTTATTTTATTTGTTTCATATTTATTATTTTTTAGATAAAACTTTATCATAAGATAGAGTTTTTTTAAATAAAAAAAAGGAAATATTAACTATATTGTTAAAAAGTATAAGTGTAGGGGATAAATATGAAGTATATTAATGAAGAAGATATTAATAGAATTAGGCTAAATGCCAATATTGTTGATGTTATTGCAAGTTATGGAATTAAACTTACTAAAACAGGTAAAGACAATTATTTATGCTTATGTCCATTTCATGATGATCATAATCCAAATATGATTGTATCTCAAAAAAAACAAATATATAAATGTTTTGGTGGATGTGGAGCTGGGGGGAATGTTTTTAAATTTGTTCAAGATTATGAAAATGTTTCTTTTGCTGAATCTGTTAAAATTGTAGCTAATAAAACTAATCAAGAATTTAACTATGATATAACTAATTATCAAAATAATAATATTAAATATATAAATGAATATAAATTAATGGATTTATCACTGAAGTTTTATCAAAATAATTTATTTTCTGAAAAAGGAGTCGATGCTCAAAAATATTTAAATAATCGTGGTATTACAAATGAAATAATTAATAATTTTAAAATTGGTTTATCACTAGATAGTAATAGTTTAAAAAAATTTTTAGAAAATAAAAATGTTGATTTAGAACTTGCTTATAATTTAGGCTTATTAAATAAAAATGGCATTGAATATTATGATGTATACCAAGATAGAATTATGGTTCCAATATTTAATGATTCTGGTTATTTATGTGGTTATACAGGAAGATGCTATTTAAAAGATGAAAAAAATAAATATGTTAATACGAAAGAAACTAATATTTATAAAAAAAGTGAAATTTTATTTAACTATTATAATGCAAAAGAACATATTATTAAACTTCGGGAAATTATTTTAGTGGAAGGTAATATGGATG
>JBJFGY010000014.1:0-3454 GCA_051893155.1 Bacilli bacterium | reverse complement strand
TATAAAAAATAGTGTGATGATTTTACACTCACCAACACTATTTATAATACAACCATATAAATCATCCTTTTTTTATTAATTAGAAAGGATTAATATTATCAATTTTATTTGTAATTTCTTATTAAGTGTGCTATAGTATGTTTAGTGGAGGGGTAATTTTATGGGTCAAATTGGAACAAGCGAAGGTTTTTGTGCAAGTACTATAACAATATGGCAAGCTTTAGGTTATGTCTTATTAATTGTTAAAATAGTAATTCCAATTCTTTTAATAATAATTGGTATAATTGCTTTAGGTAAAGCTGTTATTTCTGATGATGATAAGGAAGTTAAAAAAGGGATTAGTTCTCTTATTAAAAAATTTATTATTGCAGTAGTAATATTTTTCTTACCAACGATAATGAGTGCTATATATCCATTAATAACAGGGTTTAATCAAGTTAAAAACGATTATGATGTATGTATGGAGTGTATTACAAAACCTAAAGGAATTGAATGTATAAGAAGAGTTGAAGAGTTTAATGAAAATAATGATTAAAGTCATTATTTTTTTTAATTTTTGTGGTAAAATATTAACACGGAGGAAGTATGGATAAAATAGTTATAAAAGGTGCAAGAGAAAATAATTTAAAAAATATTGATTTAACTTTGCCCAAAAATAAATTAATTGTTATGACTGGTGTTTCTGGCAGTGGAAAAAGTAGTCTTGCTTTTGATACAATTTATGCTGAGGGACAAAGAAGATATGTTGAAAGTTTATCTGCATATGCTCGTCAATTTATCGGTGGAACAGAAAAACCTGATGTGGATTCAATTGAAGGATTATCACCATCCATAAGTATTGATCAAAAATCAACAAATAAAAATCCCCGATCTACTGTTGGTACCATTACGGAAATATATGATTATTTAAGACTTTTGTTTGCAAGAATAGGTATTCCATATTGTCCAGTTCATAAAGAACCTATAAAAAGTCAATCTATTGAGGAAATGACTAATAAAATAATGAGTTATGAAGGTCAAAAAATAGAAATATTATCTCCAATAATTCATGGTGAAAAAGGAATGCATGCTGATGAAATTGAAGATGCAAAAAAAAGTGGTTTTACCCGTTTAAGAGTAAATGGAGTTTATTATAATATTGATGATGATATTCCGTTAGAAAAAAATATAAAAGATAATATTGATATTGTTATTGATAAATTAACAGTTTCTTTAGAAGAAAGAAGTAGAATATTCGAAGATATTGAATCATCATGTAATATGGCAAGTGGTAAAGTCGTTATAATTGTTAATAATGAAGAAATTGTCATGAGTGAAAAATATGCTTGTGTTAAATGTAATTATTCTATTCCTGAACTTGAACCAAGACTTTTTTCATTTAATTCACCATATGGTGCTTGTGAAGAATGTAAAGGTATAGGTACAAAGCTAAAAATTAGTGAAGATCTTATTATGCCTGATAAAGAAAAAACTTTAAATCATGGTGCTCTTTTACCAATAAATAATGATAATAATTTATATTTTAGTGCACTAAAACAAGTATGTCAAAAATATGATATTGATATGGACATGCCAGTTAAAAATATACCTAGAGAAAAGCTTAATATAATATTTTATGGAACCAAAGAAAAAGTAGATTTTAAATATACTTCGAAAACGGGTAGTACTAGATATGTAACTGATTATTATGAAGGAGTTATAAATTTACTTCAACGAAGATATATTGAAACTACTGCATCTTGGGTTCGTGAATGGCTTTCAAATTATATGGTTGAAAGTACGTGTGAAAAATGTAAAGGAACTAGACTTAAAAAAGAAGTTTTAGCAATTTATATTAATAAAAAAAATATTTATGATTTAACTGATATGAATTTAACAAAATTAAAAAATTTCTTAACAGATTTAAAACTTTCTGAAGAAGAAAAAAATATAAGTAATTTAGTTTTAAAAGAAATTATCAATAGATTAACATTTTTAGAAAATGTTGGGCTTAATTATTTAACATTAAATAGAAGTGCAGAAACTCTTTCTGGTGGTGAAGCTCAGCGTATAAGACTGGCTACACAAATTGGTAGTAAACTTTCAGGCGTATTATATGTTTTAGATGAACCATCAATAGGACTTCATCAAAGAGATAATCAGCGCCTTATTGATTCACTAAAAGAAATGCGTGATTTAGGTAATACTTTAGTAGTAGTGGAACATGATGAAGATACAATGCGTCAGTGTGACTATCTAGTGGATATTGGACCAGGAGCTGGTGAAAATGGTGGTAATGTAGTTGCATGTGGAACGCCAGAGGAAGTAATGGAAAATCCAAATAGTTTAACAGGAAAATATTTAAATGGTACATTAAAAATAGATGTTCCAATATCAAGAAGAAAAGGTAATGGTAAATTTATTAAAATTGTTGGTGCCAAAGAAAATAATTTAAAAAATATTGATGTTGAAATTCCACTTAACAAGTTTGTTTGTGTAACTGGAGTAAGTGGCTCGGGAAAAAGTACTTTAATTAATGAAATACTATTTAAAACACTTCAAAATTATGTTTATAAATCTAAAGTAATACCAGGAAAATGTAAAGAAGTAAAGGGCTTAGAAAATATTGATAAAGTTGTAATGATTACACAAGATGCTATAGGTCGTACTCCAAGAAGTAATCCATCAACTTATGTAGGTGTATTTGATGATATTAGAGATTTATTTACTAGTACTAAAGAAGCTAAAATAAAAGGTTATGATAAAGGAAAATTCTCATTTAATGTAAAAGGTGGAAGATGTGAAGCATGTCAAGGTGATGGTGTTAAAAAAATTGAAATGCATTTTTTACCTGATGTTTATGTTACTTGTGATGTATGTAAAGGAAAAAGATATAATAAAGAAACATTAAGTATTACTTATAAAGGTAAAAATATTGCAGATGTTTTAGATATGAGAGTGTCAGAAAGTTTAGAATTTTTTAAAAATGTTCCAAAAATTTATAATAAATTAAAAGTTTTAAATGATGTAGGTCTTTCATATATTAAACTAGGTCAAAGTGCACCTACGCTTTCTGGTGGTGAAGCTGGAAGAGTAAAACTTTCAAAAGAACTTCAAAAAAAAGCAACAGGAAAAAGCGTATTTATTCTTGATGAACCAACTACTGGACTTCATACAGATGATATAAAAAAACTTTTAACAATACTTAATAATATTGTTGATAATGGTGATACAGTAATTGTTATTGAACACAATTTAGATGTCATTAAAGTTGCTGATTATATCATAGATTTAGGTCCAGAAGGTGGCGATGATGGTGGAAAAATTGTTGCTACAGGAACTCCTGAGGAAGTAGCAAAAGTAAAAAAATCTTATACAGGGTATTATTTAAACAAAATATTAAAATAAAATTAGTCTAATGGTAACTATTCAGACTTACAACACATAAAATGAGAACAGTTTTGCTGTTCTTATT
>JBJFGY010000013.1:0-3472 GCA_051893155.1 Bacilli bacterium | reverse complement strand
TATGGAAGATAATAACTTAATTATATATAAAAATAGTGATGGCGATATTATAGTAAATGCTATATATAAGGATGAAACATTATGGCTTTCGCAAAAAGGGATGTCTAAGGTATTTGAAGTGGGTGTTCCAGCAATATCAAAACATTTAAGAAATATATTTAATGAAAGCGAATTAGATAAAAAATCAGTTGTTTCCAAAATGGAAATAACTGCAGATGATGGTAAAAACTATAATACTGAAGTTTATAGTTTAGATGCTATAATTGCTGTAGGATATCGTATTAATTCAAAAAAAGCAACAGAGTTTAGAATTTGGGCTACTAAAATATTAAAAGAATATATGATAAAAGGATTTGCTTTAAATGATGAAAGATTTATAACAGGAAATAAATATGACTCTAAGTATTTTGATGAATTACTAGAACGTATTAAAACAATTAGAGTTAGTGAAAGAATGGCTTATCAAAAAATTACAGATTTATTTATAACAACTTCAACTGATTACAATCCTAAGTCAGAAGAGGCATATACTTTTTTTAAAATAGTCCAAAATAAACTTCATTATGCAATTAGTGGACATACTGCAGCTGAATTAATATATAGTAGAGCTAATTCAGAAAAAGAACATATGGGACTTACTAATTGGAAAAATTCTCCTGATGGTTTGATATATAAATATGATGTAACGATTGCTAAAAACTATTTAAATGAAGAAGAACTTAATAAGTTAAACGATTTAACTAATATATTTTTAGTATTTGCAGAAGATGAAGCGAAAGATAGACATGTCATGACAATGAAAGATTGGATTGATGCAACAGATGATTTATTAAAATTTAGAAGAAAAGAAGTATTACGAAATAGAGGAAACATAACTCATAAACAAGCGGTAGAAAAAGCAGAAAGTGAATATGACAAATATAGAGTAATACAAGATCAAAAATATATATCTTCAATGGATGAATTTTATAATAAATATTTGGAAGAAAATAAAAATAAATAAAAAAATGCTCCAGAAAGTTTATCAAAAGTTATTATTAACCAGGAAATAACGTATTATGATAAAAAAAGTTAATAAAAAAGAAAAGGAGATGAAATATAGTGTCTAAGGATTTAATGATTAGAAGTAGTAGTGCTGAATTTTTAATTTTTGAAAGACAAACTCATGATAAAGGAATTCAAGTTAGATTTGAAGATGGCGATTTATGGCTAACTCAAAAAGCTATTGGAGAGCTTTTTAATACAACTAGAAATAATATTACTATGCATATTAATGATATATACGATAGTTATGAGTTAGAACAAAATTCAACTAGTAAGAAATTTTTACTAGTTCAAAATGAAGGCAATAGGAAAGTAAAAAGGAATGTACAATATTATAATTTGGATATGGTAATTTCTATTGGTTATAAAGTTAATTCGGAAAGAGCTATACAGTTTAGAAGATGGGCAACATTTATATTAAAAGAATTTTCTAAAAAAGGTTATATAATAGATAAAAAAAGAATGGCAAACGGAGCATTTTTTGATGAGGATTATTATGATTCATTACTTGCAGAAATACGAGAAATAAGATTATCTGAAAGAAGATTTTACCAAAAAGTTACTGATATATATGCAACAAGTATTGACTATGATAAAAAATCTCCTACAACTATTAATTTTTTTAAAAAAGTACAAAATAAAATGCATTATGCAGTTTCACATCAAACTGCAGCAGAAATTATATATAATAGAGCAGATTCAAATAAAGAATATATGGGGCTTACATCTTGGAAGAATTCTCCAAATGGTAAAATTTTAGAAACAGATGTAGTGATAGCTAAAAACTATTTATCTAAAGAAGAGTTGGAAAGTTTAGAACTTATAGTTTCAGCATTTTTAGATTTGGCAGAAAACAGGGCTAAAAGACATATACCTATGACAATGGAAGATTGGTCTACTAGAATTGATAAATTTTTGCTATCTGATGATTTAGATGTACTTAAAGATGCAGGTAAAATATCACATGAGATTGCTTGTGATAAAGTGTTAACTGAGTTTGAAAAATACAGAATAAAACAAGACAAATTATATAAATCAGATTTTGATTTATTATTGGAAGAAAGCATTAATACCAAAGGAGATAATTAAATGGAACAAATATTTAATAAATTGGTAAGAGATAATATACCAAATATAATTGAAAGTAATGGTGAAAAAGCAATTACACGAATTCTAGGTGATGAAGAATATAGAGTTGAATTGTATAAAAAATTATTAGAAGAATCACAAGAAGTCATAAATTCTCAATATACTGAAGATACATTAGAAGAACTTGCTGATGTATTAGAAGTCTTAAAATCCATTGCTGAATTAGAAAATAGAAATTTAAATGATATAATAGAAATAGCAAATCAAAAGAGATTAAAACGTGGAGGATTTTCAAAAAAAATCTTTTTAGAAAAAACAAATAAGTGATAGATAAAATTAGGTAACAGAAATTAACTGAAGATTCAACTATTCGAAAATTTTGAATAGTTCAAAAAGAAGGAAATAGAGAAGTAGCAAGAGATGTATTTCATTATAATTTACAAATAAAGAAAAAAAGATAAAGTTCTTTTTAAATATTTAGTTGGCAATGAGGACATAAAGAAAACTTTTATATAATTAATAAAAAAGGAGGTAAGGTATGAATAAAATAATAAAACATAATGAAACAACTTTTGAAAGTATAAAACATATAGATGAACATGGAAATGAATATTGGTATGCTAGGGAACTTTCAAAAGTTTTAGAATATAGAGATTGGAGAAATTTTTTAAAGGTTTTAAAAAAAGCAAAAGAAGCTTGTAAAAATTCTGGATTTAATGTGGATGAACAACTTGTTGAGGTCAACAAGTTGTCAAGAAGAAACAATAATGCTATTGCTAATATACAAGATTATAAACTATCAAGATACATATGTTATTTGATAGTTCAAAATGCTGATCCAAGTAAAGAAGTTGTTGCCTTAGGACAAACATATTTTGCTATTCAAACAAGAAAACAAGAAATAACAGAACAAGAATATGATTCTTTATCAGATGATGAAAAAAGATTTTATCAAAGAAAATTAACAAAACAAGGTAACTATACACTTCAAAAAGTTGCTT
This sequence comes from Bacilli bacterium, assembly GCA_051893155.1. GTDB lineage: Bacteria > Bacillota_I > Bacilli_A > RF39 > UBA660 > UBA6448. Next base: position 338 of record JBJFGY010000013.1, on the reverse strand, counting down.
CAGCAGCTGATGTTAAAAACATGGCTGAATTTCATAATGCAGGATATAAAGGATTATATAATGGAGAAACAGCTGATGATATTTTTAAAAGAAAGAAATTACGTTATAGAGAAGATATTTTAGATAATATGAATGAAGATGAGTTAGTGGCTAATTTATTTAGAATAAATCAAACTAAACAAAAACTTTTAAAAGATAATGTACAAGGTGAAAAAGAAGCAAAAGATGTACATTATGAGGTTGGTAAAAAGGAAGACGTGCAATTGCAGTTATTGGTAGTATGTGCCTGAAGAAATGCCAACACCTAAAAAGAGTTTGAAAGAACTTGAAAGAGAAAA
>JBJFGY010000012.1:0-16780 GCA_051893155.1 Bacilli bacterium | reverse complement strand
AATAAGAACAGCAAAACTGTTCTCATTTTATGTGTTGTAAGTCTGAATAGTTACCTCTTTTTCAATTAAATACTTCATTTTGCTTTTTATTCTTTGCATAGCATTATCTATTTGTTTTGGAGATTTATTTAAAATTGATGCTATTTCAATATAAGAAAAATTATTAATCATATAATTAAAAACTGTAAATTCAAAATTAGATAAATTATTTTTTGCAAGTAAATAAATTTCCTTATAGGTTTCTTTATCAACAATATTATTAAGGGGATTAAATTTATTATTATCTCCAATAAGTTCTGATAAAGACAATTTATCATTATCACCACTATATTCTAAAGATAAAGAATCTTTAAGTATTTTTATTTTATTAGACATATTATTTCTAATACAATTTAAAACTCTTCTTTCAATACATAAATATAAAAATGTTTTTAAAGAAGTTTCCTTTTCATTTGAAAAAGAATTTATTCCATCACTAAAACCATATAATGCTTCACATCTAACATCTTGTATATTTATTTTAGAATATTTAATAGCATTTTGATATTTATTTAATATTACATCTACTAAAAAGGAATATTTATCATATATAATATTGCGAATTTGTTCATCATTTTCACCCATTAATGCAATAATTTCTTGTTCATCAATATCATTATAATTCATAATTAATCCATCCTATAAATTAAAATACCAGCACTTACTGATGCATTTAAACTATTTATTTTACCACTCATAGGTATTGCAACAACAACATCACTTTTTTTCTTTACAACACTACTTATACCAATACCTTCACTGCCAATAACAAGTACTTTTTTTTGAGCATAATCCACTTTGCGATAATCTACTCCATCCATATCAGCACAATATACAAAATAATTTTGTTCTTTTAATTTATTAATCGCATTAATTATATTTGTTACCATTATTATTTTAACATTATCAATAGCACCTTCACTTGTTTTATATACCGTATCATTAACTAAAACACTTCTATCTTTAGGAATAATAATAGACTTAATATTTTTACTTTCACATGTTCTTATAATAGCACCAAAATTATGTGGATCAGTTAAATGGTCAAGAATAACAACAAAATCTCCCTCTAAATCATCCATAGTATAGTAATTATAATCAAATATATCTAAAACAATTCCTTGATGTACTCCTTTAACCATTTTATCAAGTCTAGATTTATCTACAATTTCATATTTAATAGAATTTTCTTTTAAATATGAAATATAATCATTTCTTGATATATAAGCTTTTTTTATTTTATTTTTATTTACTTCATATAAAATATTTTTACCATATACTAGCATATATTCTACCCGCCTTTTCTTATAAATTATAACATGTTAATTAATTGTTGTAAAACTAATTAGAAATGTGACTATTTTATTTAACTAATAATAACACTCATTGATATAACAATAATAGTAGTATTATCTATAAATTAAAATGACACTCATCTGCAAAGATAAGTGTCGCTCAAACATTGGGTAGACTTTCAGCTTAGCCAACTGAATGTTCCCATTATTATTTTATGCAAGTTCCCTTGACATATTCATAATATCATTAAAAATGAATTTTAACAAGTTTTCTGTATCAAAAAATATTTTCTTATATTCAAACAAAAAACGAACTAAAAAAGTTCGAATTTATTATTATAATGGTGCTGGAGACAAGGATCGAACTTATGACCTATGCGTTACGAGTGCATTGCTCTACCAACTGAGCTACTCCAGCAACTATTAATAGTATACACTATTTTCTTTTTTTATACAAGAATTTTTGTTAAAATAATTATTGGTGAGAAAAATGTTTAAATATACTTTAGATAATAAAAGGTATCATACTTTTAATTATTTTTTAAAAAATAAATTTGGATGTAAAGTATTTAAAGTACCTTTAGATGCTGGAGCAAGTTGTCCTAATATAAAAAATGGTGGTTGTATATTTTGTAAAAATAGTAGTAAATCAAATATTACAAATAGTAATCTTTCTTTAAAAAAGCAATATGAAGAAGAAGTTAAAATACTCAATAAAAAATGGCCTAATGCAAAACATATTATTTATTTTCAAACTGGTAGTAATACTTATATGGATTTTAATCAATTTAAAGATAATGTTGAAAGTTTGTTAAAAAATAAAAATGTAATAGGTATTTCTATAGCTACTCGAAGTGATGTAATAAATGATGATTATTTAAATTATTTTGATGATTTAAATAAAAGAACTTTTTTAACAATTGAACTAGGTCTTCAAAGTAGTAATGATAATACCTTAAAATTAATTAATCGTGGTCATGATAGTAAAAATTTTGCAAATATGGTAAATATTTTACATAAAAAAAATATTTTTGTTGTAGCCCATATTATTAATGGACTTCCCTATGAAAATAAAGAAGATATGCTCAATACTATTAAATTTTTAAATAATTTAAATATTGATGCAGTTAAAATACATATGCTTCATATTTTAAAAGATACTGCGTTAGAAGATTTATATAAAAAAGAAAATTTTCATATTCTTACAAAAGAAGAATATATTGATATAGTTATAAATCAATTAGAACTTTTAAACGAAAAAACTGTAATTGAAAGAATAACTGGAGATCCTATTAAAGAAGATTTAATTGTGCCAAATTGGCTTATAAAAAAATTTATTTTATTAAATGATATTGATAAAGAAATGGTTAAAAGAAACACTTATCAAGGCAAAAAAAATAATTAGAATCAACTAATTATTTTTTATTATTTTCTTTTTTTTCTGAAAAACCTTTAACAGCCTCAAGTAATTCCATTGGGATTGGGAAAAATATTGTATTAGATTGATCTGAAGAAACATCATTAATAGTCTCTAATGTTCTTAAATGTAATGCACCTGGTACTTCCGAAAGTGTTTTTGCTGCTTTTGCAAGATTATCTGCAGCTTCTGCTTCACCTTTTGATTTAGTAATAACTGCTTGTTTTTCTCTTTCAGCTTCAGCAGCACGAGCAATAACTCTTTTCATTTCATCAGTAAGTGATATATCTTTAAGTTCTACATTTTCAACTTTTATTCCCCAAGGATCAGTTTCTTTATCAATAATTTCTCTTATATTAGTAGATATTTTATCTCTTTCAGATAAAAGTTCATCTAAAGTTACACTACCAACAATATTTCTCATTGTTGTCTGAGCAAGCTGAGCAGTTGCATAATAAAAATCTTCAACTTTTAATACTGCTAAAGAAGCATCAAATACTTTATAATAAATTACAGCATTTATTTTAACAGATACATTATCTTTTGTAATTGCTTCTTGTTCTGGAACATCATCAACTTTTGTTCTAATATCAACTTTTTTGTAACTTTGAAATATTGGAAAAACTAATCTCCAGCCAGGATTTATAATTTTTGTAAATTTACCTGCAGTAAACTTAACGCCCCTTTCATATTCATTAATTTGTTTAAGTGATGCAAGAATAATTAGTATTAAAAATACTAATATAATAAATAAAAATTCCATAATAACTTCCTTTCTTATTTTAATTTTTGCTGATTAAGCCAAATATTCAGTATTAATTTATGTGGTAAAATCTTTGATAAAAATTTCTGTGATTTTGCGATAAATCCGTATACACTAACCTCCTTTCTCTTTTTTAAATCTTTCCAAGCGGTACTGACAACATCTGTTGGATCATACATTACAACATATTTCTTTACAATATTATTTTTTGTTTCAGCACGTTCAAAAAATTTTGTTTTTGTCCAAAAAGGACATACCGCTAAAACATGAATACCATCTTTTTTTAATTCTGCATTTAAACTTCTTGAAAAATTTAGTACATAAGCTTTAGTAGCGCTATAAACATTTATATATGGAACCGGTTTGAAATGCCGCAACAGATGCAATATTTATAATATTTGCCCCTTTTTTCATATAAGGAATTGATAGTAAACATAAAGTTGTTAATGCAATATTATTAAGTTTTATCATTCCAATACTTTCTTCAATTGATATATTTGTTGTTTTTTCAAATTTACCATAACCTGAGGCATTAATAAGTATTTTTATATTAGGTTTTTCTTTTTCAAGTAGTTTTTTTATTTCTACATAACTTTTTTCTTCGCCCAAATCCAAACTTATTGCTTTAATTGGAATATTAACTTCACTAGATAATTTTTCTAAATTATCTTTATTTCTTGCAATAACCCACATTTCATCAACATTAATATTTTTTTCTAAAGTTAAAGCAAAAGTTTTTCCAATACCTGAAGATGCACCAGTAATAATAGCGATATTTTTCATCTATTCTCCTTTTTTATTAATTTCATCATGTAATTTTTTTATAAACTCTTTAGTTACTAAAGTATAAGTTTTTTCATCTTTACTTGGCCTATAACTAATACAATTATTATCAACTTCTTTTTGGCCAATAATTAATGTATATGGATATTTTTTCATAATACTTTCTCTTATTTTATAACTTAATTTTTCATTTCGATCATCTAAATTAACTTTAAAACCTTCATTTATAAGTTCATTATAAATATCTTTTGAATATTCTAAATGATACTCATTATTTACCGGAATAATATTAATTTGTTTTGGAGAAAGCCATAAAGGTAAATAACCTTTTGTTTCTTCAAGTAAAAATGCTGTAAATCTATCAAGAGACCCTAAAATTGCTCTATGAATTACTATTGGTCTTTCTTTACTACCTTCGTTATTTATATATTCAAGTTCAAATCTTTCTGGTAATTGGTAATCAACTTGAACCGTTGAAAGTGTAACATCATGTCCAATAGCACTTTTAACTTGAACATCTATTTTAGGACCATAAAAAGCGGCTTCACCAATTGCTTCATAATATGGTGCATATAGTTCATTTAATACTTCACGTAATGCATTTTCACTTTTTTCCCAAAGGTTATCATTTCCAAAATATTTTTCTGTATTTTCTGGATCTCTTAAAGATAATCTAAATTCATAATTTTTTAAACCAAAATCATTATAAACATCAAGTATTAATTTTATTACGCCTTTAATTTCATCTTTAATTTGACTTGGCGTGCAGAAAATATGAGAATCATTTTGCGTAAATGCTCTAGTTCTTTCAATACCACAACAAGCACCTGATGCTTCATATCTAAAATCATTAGCAATTTCTGCGATTCTAATTGGTAAATCTTTATATGAATGTAAGAAATTTTTATATATCATCATGTGATGAGGACAATTCATTGGTCTTAATACATAACTTTCATTTTCAAGTTCCATTGCTGGAAACATATCTTCTTTATAATGATCCCAATGACCAGATGTTTTATATAAATCGACATTACCAAGTGATGGTGTCATTACATGTTTATAACCAAGTTTTAACTCTTTATCCATTATATAATCTGATAATGTTCTTCTTAAAGTAAAGCCATCTGGAAGCCACATTGGAAGTCCTTTACCTACTAGATCAGAAAACATAAATATATTTAAATCTTTACCTATTTTACGATGATCTCTTTCTTTCGCTTCTTCAAGTAGTTTTAAATATTCAGTAAGGTCCTCTTCATTATCAAAGCATACTCCATAAATACGTTGAAGCATTTTGTTTTTAGCATCACCTTTCCAATAGGCTCCACTAAATTTAAGAAGTTTAAAATACTTAAGTTCTTTTACAGTATCTACATGTGGTCCACGGCAAAGATCAGTAAAATCACCTTGTGTATAACATGAAATAATTGTACCATCTTCAAAATGATTGATTAAATCAACTTTGTATGGATCTTGGCCAAACATATCAAGAGCTTCTTCTTTTGAAATTTCATGTCTTACAATTCTTTTGCCATCTTTTGCAATCTTTTTCATTTCTTTTTCGATTTTAGGTAGGTCTTCCTCTGTTAAAGTTTTACCATTTAAATCAACATCATAGTAAAAGCCTTCCTCTATTACAGGTCCAACCCAAAATTGTGCATCTGGATATAAATGCTTAATTGCTTGAGCCATAAGGTGCGCACAACTATGATTTAATTTTTTAAGTCTTTCATCTTCTAATATTTTTTTCATTTTTTTCCCTCTTTCTAAAATAAAAAAGATGATAGCCGAAGGAGTATTTCTACGGTACCATCCTTTATTTAACTTAATTTTGATAACGACCTATAGCCGGGATTTATTAATCCTCTCAAAAAGGAGTAATTATTAATTACTTAACTAGTTTTCATCAACCACTAGCTTTCTTTATAAGTTAAATTAATAACCATGTCTTTTCTCATCGATTTACAATTTTATCTTACCACTATTTTTTTAAAATCTCAATAATAATTTAAATATTTCCACAATCTATTTCATTTGCAAATTCATAATTATAATTTATAGTTGGATTTTCTTTTGATTTATCTATTTCTATTAAATATAAAACAATATGTTTTTTACACCATCCACATTTATTATATACTTCAAAAGAAATATTTAATTCTCCATTACTTTCATCTACATCTTTTACAAATTTATACTTACTTTCTGCACAAGAATCGTAATCTTGAAATGATGCTAAATAATAATGGGTAGAAAAATTATTAGAGGCTAAGTCTTTTTTTATTCCATATGAATCAGCTAACTTCTCGTATTCCTCATAACTTTTTAAAATCGTATCTTTATAACTAGTTAATTCGGAACCTAAATCATATGTTAATGAGTTACTATTTCTAGCAATTTTTACCACGTAAGATGCTAAAAAAACAGCACCAATACATGCAACAAATATTATTAATAATTTCATCACTAATGAATTTCTCATTTTTATCACCTTACTATATATTTATCTTAACAAAAAAAATAATATTATACAATAAAAAAACTCATTAAATGAGTTATTTATTAATCTGGTGGAGAATGTGGGACTCGAACCCGCGACCCTCTGCGTGCAGGGCAGATGCTCTAGCCAACTGAGCTAATTCCCCATAAGACTTGATTATCTTATCATAGATATTTCAGAAAATCAAGATTTTTTTTCTTTTCTTATAACAGTAACTAAACCTTTTTCAATTTCTTCTAAACTACGACCTAAAGGTTTTTTATTAACATAATCATTTTTATCCATTTGATAATGATTATATTCAAGCATCTGCTTAGATCTTCTCGCAGCAACATGAACTAACATATATTTAGAATCAACAATATTTAATAATTTATCAATTGATGGATATATCATCATATCAGCTCCTTACAATAATATATTAACCAATTTTAGATATTTATTGCAATATAATTAACTTTTTTTGACAAATTATTTACATTTTTATTCACTTAATATTTTCATTTCATAGTTTCCATCTTTTAAAGTTATTCTTACTTTATAGTTATTAATTGTTTTAACATTACTACCTGCTTCATATACTTTTCCATCTTCTGAAGGCAAAATATTTTCTTCAACTAATTCATTAATACTGACATAAATTGTATCAGAATCTTTAAATAATTCTTGATGGTTTTCAGCGTAAACTTGTGCACATTTATTGATAAGCAAATTTTGACTTTCCTTACTTACTTCAACTTCATTATATGAAAATGCATAACTAAATTTATTCATTGTTACAAAATAAAATATACTAAATAATACTAATATAAATAATGTTACATATAGTAAAGTATTCTTACTTTTTAATTTTGACATTTTTCCTCCCTATTACTATAACCATGTAATATCCACATTGGATAATCATCTACTATATTTTTTACTAAATTAATAAATTTAGTTTTGTGTTTTTCATTTTTATATTCAAAATACTTATCAATTGATTTAGATAAATTTTCTTCAGCACTATTATTATTAGTTTGAATATCATTTAAATATGGTAAAATAATGTATTTATGAAATATTTTTATATCTTTTTCATCTAAATAATAATTTTTTTTAACAAATGAAAGCATTTTTTTATATGATTTATATTTTGTCATATATTTATAATTTGATACATTTAAAAGGTCTACTTGATTAAATTCTTTATAATCTAATTTAATATTAATATATTTTTTGCAATCTGTTTCTTTTTGAAAATAATTATTACAAATATATTTATCTTTTTTAGTTTTAATAATATTAAATTCCTCATAAAATTTTTTTAAAATATTTAATTTTTCAAATAATTGTTCTTCATTAATTGAATAACTTTGATTATAAATAGTATAAAATTTGTTAAATTTAAGCACTCCATAAACATTTAATATTCCCATAATTAAATTATAATCTTTCGTATTATTTTTAATTTTTTTTAATAATTCTTTATCTTTAAGATGTTCTTTAAAATTTTTTAATATTTCTTTAGGCATAATATATTTATCATCTTCAAGTTTATAAACCATACCTAATCTATTTAAATTATCTAAAAAGTATTTTAAAAGATAATTTGTTTTAGGTTCTACATAACCCTTATTTTTAATTACAATTTTTAAGTTTTTTAATTCATCATTTTGAAATAAATTAAATGCATATTTAGTTATTTCTTCACTACTATTTACTAATATATTAATTAATATTTCTTTTTTATTATTTGTTTTATATTTTAAATCAAAAAAATTTAAATAAAAAGAAATTTCTTCTTTGGATAATTTATTTAAATATTCATTATAACAAATATTATTTTTTTTCATAACTACACCCATATTAATTATATCACGAATAAAATTAACTTGTAAATTAACAATAAAAAAATCTCTTTCGAGATTTTAACAACATTTTCTATCAAAAATATTTTCTACAACATTTTCTTCACAACATGTATTACATGGAGTAAATGTATGTCTATAAATATGATGATTAATTATTCTTGTATTACATGGTTTAATATGTGGTACTTCATAGCAAATATATCTATGACAAACCCTTTCTTCAGGACATTCATAAATTGGTTCGCACATTTGTCCTGGAATATTTTCTACTCTACCCATACAGCATGAATCCATTGCTGGTTTTTTTTCATAATCCATAGGTAATTCCTCCTTTTACTGTATATTATTCGTAATATTTATAAATGTATGGGCACAAAAAAAGAGTTTTATTTATTCTTTTTATCTTCTTTTGGAATAATAAACTCTCTAGTTCTATAATAATATTGACAGCCACTTACTACACTAAATATAGTAGCAATAATTAAACACAAGTTTGCAAATGGAAAATGAATAAATTCAAATGGGAAATTATTAAAAAGTGTTAAAGTAAGTCCCACCATCATAAAAGCTGTTTTTATTTTACCCAAACTTGATGCCGCAACTACTTTTCCTTTATTACCTGATATCATTTTACAAGTATCTGTTATTATATCTCTTGTAATAATAATTACAGGAATTACAACTGGAATAATTCTATCATAAGCAAGTATTATTAAAATACCATTAACTAAAATTTTATCTGCAATTGCATCAGCCATTTTACCAAAATCAGTTATCATATTATATTTTCTTGCAATATAACCATCTAATTTATCTGTAAGTGATGCTATTAAAAAAAGTATTCCTGCAATAATATATTTCAAATTAAATGTAACACCATTAACTAAATAAACTGGCCAAGTTATTCCTAATGCATGCCATGGAATACATAACATTACAAGTATTATAATTGCTATAATTATTCTTGAAATTGTTAATTTATTTGGTAAATTCATTTTCACTCCTTATAACTTATATCTGTAGCAACTTGAGTATTAATTGTAATTTGTTTTACCGCCCAAAAAACTGCAATAATAACAAGAATAATAATTAATACATAAATTAAGACATATAAAACATTATTAGGTTTTTTCTCAAGTTTTGTATATGGTGACATAACTTTTTCTTCATTTGAGTTTTTATTATTTTTTTCAATTTGTTTTTCAATATCTTTGATTGGTATTTTAGAGGTTGTTTCAAATACATATTCATTAAATTCATCAACTATTTTATCTGCATCTAATCCTAAATATTTTGCATAATTAGAAATATATTTTCTTAATAAAAATACATCTGAAAATGCCCCAGTTTTACCATCTTCGATATTTTCTAATACAACCTTTTCAATACTTAAATCTGCACTTACTTCATCAAGTGAGATTCCTGCATCTTCTCTAGTAAGAAGTAAAAGGTTTCCAATATCTTTCAAAAAAATCTCTCCTTAAATAAAAAATAAAAAAATATCTTAATAAGCCATGTTCTGTACCATAAATGGTGACAAACATTTATCTATGCATTGCATCCAGTTATTAGTTCTTTATTCCCTTTAACTAGCTCCCCTACCAAAATTTGGGTTTCTCACTCGCGGGGTTTACCACGTTCCACTTCTTTTATTTCTAAAAGACTCGTCTCTTTGGCACTTTTATACTTAATCATTTCATTTTCAGAAATTTTCAGAGCCGTTAGCAGATTGCTACCTTAAGTTATTTTTTTCTTAAGCGCGAACACTTTCATCCATCACAGGATGAGTGAGCATGGACTTTCCTCTATAATAAATATTACAGCGTTTGTCTAAAGATATTATTCATTTTTTCCATAAACTATTTTTTCTAAATTGCTAATTCTTCTTAGCAAGTCAATATTAGTTACTGACTTTTCCTTGTTAGATTCTTCATTTTGAGCATCTAGTTTTTCTCTAAGTGCTCTAATCTCTTGTTTTAATGTATAGTTATCAGAAGTTAAATCATTAATTTGCTTCTTTAGATTTTTTATAATGTTATTATATTCAGTATAATCTCTAATAATCATGTCAAGATATTTATCAACCTCTTGTGGACGATAACCTCTTGCATCAATTTTGAAATCATGTTCCAATATTTCCCCTGGTGTTAAATAAATCTTTTCATTATACATTTTTACACCTTCTAACAATTGAAATTATAGCAAAAAATAGTCTTATTTGTCAATATCAGTAAGATTTTCAGTATTTAATAAAATTTTTGCATAATTTGTTTCTTCTATTAGTTTACTAATTATATAATCTATATCCATTTTTATCACCTATTTAATAATATGATAAATTATTTTACATTTTCAATACTTTCGACAAAACCTATCATTTATTTTAGTAATAAAATATGATATAATGACTTTGGTGAATATAAATGAACTATCCAAACAAAATTAATAAGACTTATAAAAAGACTATAAGTTATGCAAATCGAGGTATGGATTTAGAAAATTTAATAAACCAAATTAATGATTTTTATTTAGAAAATGATATTGCTGTAATATATAAAAAACCTACACCTATTCAAGTAGTAAAATATAATTATAACTCTAATAGAATTACTGATGCATATTATAAAACTCAGTCAACACTAGATTATAATGGTATATACAAAGGATATTATATAGAATTTGATGCTAAAAATACTAATAAAAATTTTTTACCTTTAGCAAATATTGCCAAACATCAAATTAAACATATGAAAAAAGTAATTACTCATAAAGGAATATGTTTTTTAATAATAGGTATAAATAACGAGTTTTATTTACTTTCCGCTACTAAAATAATAAAATTTATTGATAGTAATGAAAGAAAAAGTATTCCATATAATTTTATAGTAGAAAATGGCTATAAGTTAAATTATAATTATTTAAAAGGAATAGATTATATTAATGCTGTTGACAATTTAATAAAGGAGAATTATGAAGAAGTTAAAGATTAATAAAAAAATTAAAAATTTTAATAAAAATGTAAAAAATAAAATTGATAACCAAATTAAAACTAAAGGCAAAAAAGAATTTATTTGGTCAATTATTTTTGGAATATTGATTTTTTTTGCAAGTGCCGTGTTAATTTTTGTACTCTATATTATAATTAGTGCACCAAACTTTGATAAAGATTTATTATATAAAAAAGAGGCAACCGTATTATATGATAAAAATGGTGTTGAATTTGCTAGAGTTGGGCAAGAAAATAGACAATTAATTGAATATAAAGATTTACCCCAAGTATATGTTGATGCTTTAATTGCTACAGAAGACTCAAGATTTTTTCAACATAATGGTCTTGATATAGCAAGATTTATTAAAGCATCATTTGGGCAACTTTTAGGACAGAATGCTGGTGGTGCTTCAACTATTACAATGCAACTTGTAAAAAAAACATATACAAATAGTGAAAGTAGTGGTATCAAAGGAATAATTAGAAAATTTACTGATATATATATGGCTATTTTTAAAATAGAAAATTGTTATACTAAAGAAGAAATATTAGAATTTTATAGTAACTCTTTATGGTATGCAAGCAGTAGTGATATTAATACAAGTGGTATTTATGGTATAGAACAAGCAAGTCAATACTTTTTTGGTAAGTCAGTTAGAGATCTTAATTTAGCTGAAGCAACACTTCTTGTTGGAATGTATCAAAATCCAAGACTTTATAACCCATTTAAAAATCCAGTTGGATGTAGAAATAGACAAAAAATTGTTTTACAGCTTATGGTAAATCATGGTTATATTAGTGAAGAAGAAAAAGATGCAGTTTTAAAAATACCAATTGAAAGTATGGTAACCGATCAAGAAAAAGAAATTGATAGTGGTAATTATCAGGTTTTAATTGACTATGTAGTTAACGATGTTTATGAAAAAACTGGTAAAAATCCAAGCATTGAACCAATGAAAATATATACAACATTTGATTTAAATATTCAAGATGTTTTAGTAAAACTTGAAAATGGAGAGTTATTTAAATTTTATAATGATTATGATCAAGAAGGTACTGCAATAACTTCAATTGAAGATGGTTCAATTGTTGCCCTATCTGGAGGAAGAAATTATAAAGCAAAAGGTTTGAATCGAGCAACTGATTTAAATAGACAGCCTGGTTCAACAGCAAAGCCATTATTTGATTATGCACCTTATATTGAATATTTAAATGGTTCTACTGGAGATTATTTCTTTGATGAACCTTATACTTATTCAACAGGTCAATCACTAGGTAATGCAGATAATAAATTTAAAGGTTTAATTACAATGAGAGATGCTCTTATTGGTTCAAGAAATATACCTGCTGTACAAGCATTTCAAAAAGTTGCGGCAAAAGATATTACTAAAATTTCAGATTTTGTTCATAGTGTTGGAATTGATTATGGATCAACTTTATATGAATCTGCATCAATTGGTGGATTCAATGGAACAAATCCACTAGAAATGAGTGCTGCCTATGCTGTATTTGGTAGAAATGGCTATTATATAAAGCCTTATTCATTTACAAAAGTTATTTATGAAGATGGAACAACATATGAAAATAAATATACAAAAGAAAAAGTATTAAGCGAAGAAACTGCTTATATGATTACAAGTATGTTAATAGATACAGTTCGTGATACATGGAGTGGTAACATTAAAATAAGTGGTACTGAAGTTGCTGGAAAAACAGGTACTACAAATCTTGAAGATTCAATTAAAAAAGCTCAAAATTTACCTGCAGATTTAATACCTGATTCATGGAATATAACTTATAATCCTGAATATGTAATAGCTCTTTGGTATGGATATGATGAGCATTCTAAAGATCACTATATGAATACAAATCAAGGTTGGAATGCAAGAAGTAGAATTATGGAAAGTCTTTCTAAAAATATTTATAGTACTAATAAAACATTTAAAAAACCAAGTGGTGTTGTATCAGTTGAAGTTGAAAAAGGCACTGTTCCTCTAATGTTACCATCTGAAAGTACTCCAGAAGATATGAGAATGACAGAATTATTTAAATCTGGAACTGAACCAACTGAAGTATCAAATAGATATGAAAAACTTGAATCGCCAACTAATGGAAAAGCCCAATATAATGGAACAGAAGTAACTCTTTCATGGGATAAAATAGATACGCCTAAAGCTATTGACACGACATATCTACAAAATTATTTTAACGAAAATTATGGTCAATTTGCTACAAAATATTATGAAGAAAGAATTTCTTATAATAATAGTAATATTGGAAAAATTGGTTATGAAGTTTATTTAGAAAATGAAGATGGTTCGTTAAAAGATCTAACTTGGACTGAAGGAACTACTTATAGGCAAACTTTAGAAGCTGGTAGAACATATAAATTTATTATAAAATCATCATATTCTATTTTTAAAAATAATCAATCTGATAGTTTAATTATAAATGTAAAAACAAATACTGACAGTAATATACCTGATATTATAAAAGATGATAATAATAATACTATAGTTGATAAAGATACTGGTTTAGATTAAAAATAAGGAAAATTAATTTTTTCCTTATTTTTTGTATTTACAATCCATTTTACAATTTCTACATAATGGATTTTTAGTTTTACAATAATACCTTCCAAAAAGTAAAATTTGATGATTAATTTTATTATAATCATTTTTATTAAATAATTTAGATAATTTTTTTTCTATAATTAATGGAGTATCAGTTTCATTAACTAACCCTAATCTCTTAGTTACTCTTTCAACGTGAGTATCAACAGCAAAAGTTGGCTCATTAAATAGTTCTGAAAGTATTACATTGCTACATTTTCTACCTATACCAGGCATACTTTCTAAACTTTTTCTATCATTTGGTACAATACTATTATATTTTGCTATTAAAATATTAGCAATTTGATGAATATAAAGTGCTTTTCTATGATATGATCCTAAAGGCATTATAATATTTTCTATTTCCTTTATACTTAAATTTGCTATTTCAATTAATTCATATTTATATAAATATTTTGTAACTTCATTTACTCTTTTATCAGTACATTGTGCAGATAGCATAACAGAAATAACCAATTCATAATCTTTACAATAATTTAGTTCACATTTAGGATTTGGAATATAATAATCAAGGTTTTCTTTTAATTTATTAATCGTCATCATCTAACCAATTATAATCAAAGACTTGAGTTTCAAATCTTTTTTCTTCAATATAAGAAATTTCATCAACCATATTATATTTTTTCATATCATCAACACTTTTATAACCTTTTTTACCCCATTCAAATAATATTTTATCAACATATCTAAGCGATGGAGCATTATTTTTTATTGCTTCGTTTAAAGCCACTAAAATTAAATCTTCACTAAATCCTTTTGATATCCATGCATTAATAATTTCAAAATCCATACCAGATAAGCTTTTTCCAAATACTTCTTGAAATTTTGCAAAAATACTATTTTCTTTTTTTTCTTCATTTTCAAGATTTATTGATTCTTTCAAATTATTATAAAAATTTTCTAATGATATTTTATCAATTAATTTACCATTATCATCTTTTACAGAATTTACTTTTATAAGTCTTTTATTTAATAAACTATTAAATGATTCTAAAGTATCATTTTCTGTTAAACATGTTGCATTAGAAACTTTTTTTACATCAAAAGTTAAATCATAATCATTATCAAAATACATTAAAACAATAAATTCTTTTAATGTTAAATTATATTTTAATACTTCTTTTAAAAATAATGTTTCTACAATAAATTTTTTATTATCTTTATTCATTTTTATATGTCCTTAATATATATTTTTTTAATTCACTTTTTTTATTTTTTAATTCACAATTTAAAATTTTAATTTTTATATCATTTATAATATTGCTTATTTTATTAGATGGTTTAATATTTAATAAAATCATAATATCTTTTCCAGAAATATCTATATCTCTCATACTTTTTATTGGAAGTGCTTTATACATTTTATTTATTAAAGTTTTGTCAATATCTAAAACTTCACCTGCAACTAAATTTAAATATAAACCATAATTAAATAAAGTATGATTATTAACTTGTTTAGTATTTATAATACTTTTTACAATTGCAATATTTTCTTTTTCTTCTTTTGTAAATTCAAGATCACATGTTTTAAGTTGTGACCACATACCAAGTATATCATTTGTAAATTTTATATCATCTTTATAAGAAAGTTTTATTACATTATCTATTTTAGTTTCATGTAATAAATTTAACCCCCTTAAAAAATTTGAATTACTAAGAATTTTAGTAAGTTCTTCTTTAATTCTTATTCCACTTAAAGTACTAATAAGATTACTATTATTTTTTATTGCTTCAAAGGTGTTTTTTTCAATGTTAAAATCAAGTATTGTCGCAAAGCGAATAGCTCTAAGCATTCTAAGTGGATCTTCATTAAATTTTTCATTTGCACTACCAATTGAACGTATTAACTTTTCTTTAATGTCATTTTGTCCATTTAAAATGTCAATTATTTTATCATTTTTGTCTAAACATATAGCATTTATAGTAAAATCTCTTCTTTTAATATCATCGAATAGATTATTAATATATTCTATTTCAACAGGATGACGCTTATCATATTTTTTCTCCTTACGATATGTTGTTATATCAATATTAAATTTTTTGATTTTAAAATTAACACCACCATAATTATTAGATCTTTGTTTAACTTTAAATATATATAATAAATCTTTTGGTTTTGCATTTGTACAAATATCAACATCATATGATTGTTTTTTTAATATATTATCACGAACAAAACCGCCTACTATATAGGCTTCATAACCCTCATTTTCAATTTTTTTTAATATATTTTTAATTATTTTATCCATTATGTCTCCATAAGTATTTTAGCATATATTTAAGTTTAAAAAAAGATAATTATGTATTAAAAAACTCGATATATTATTCGAGTAATTTTATAAATATTTGGTGCTCGTAATCGGGGTCGAACCGATACTTTCTTTAAGAAAAATAGATTTTGAGTCTATCGCGTCTACCAATTCCGCCATACGAGCAAACACAAATATATTATAGCATGTTAATTCTTATTAATCTATAATTTTAATTATTATTTTCTAAATATTC
>JBJFGY010000011.1:0-16865 GCA_051893155.1 Bacilli bacterium | reverse complement strand
ACTAAAATTTATAAACCTGCATTTAGTCTAAAAATTTGCGATTTTTTTCTTAAAATCTTTAATTTCTTCTTCATTATCTAAATTTGATTCTAATAATTCTTTAAATAATTTCTTTTGAGATAATGTAAGTTTTGTAGGAATAATAATATTAACTACAACATACATATTACCTCTTAATAGTGAATTTGGGCTTTTTAAACCTTTACCTTTTAATTTTAATTTTGTATAATTTTGTGTACCAGGTTTTATATCTAAAATTACATTACCATTTAATGTAGGAATTTCAACTTCACAACCTAAGGAAGCTTGGGCAACATTAATAGGTAGTTCTAAATAAATATCATTTCCTTGACGTTCAAAAAGTGGATGGTCTTTAATATTAAAATCTACATATAGATCACCATTTTCGCCACCTTGAACAGAATTTCCTTTGCCTGCAAGTCTTAGTTCATGACCTGAATCTACTCCTTCAGGTACCTTAATTTTAATTTTCTTTTTATTTCCAACAACACCCATGCCTTTACAATTTGAACAGTTTTCAGAATATGTTACGCCTTTTCCTAAACAATCTGGGCATACTTTTTGAGTTTGCATAAGGCCAAAAAGTGATCTAACTTGTTCTAACACAACACCTTGGCCATGACATGTAGGACAAGTTTTTTCATTAAATCCACCTTTACCATTACAATCAGGACAACTATCTTTTAAATTAACTTCAATTGTTTTTTCACAACCAAAAGCTGCTTCTTCAAAAGTAAGATCTACAGTAACTCTTACATCACTACCTTTACTTTGCCTTCTTCTTTGACCTGAAAACCCTCCAAAAGAAGAAAAACCACTATCACCAAAAACACTACGTAATATATCATCAAGATTTATATCACCGGCATCAAAACCAAAACCACCATTTCCTTGGAAACCACCAGTGCCATCAAAAGCAGCAGAACCAAACTGATCATATTGTTTTCTTTTATTTGGATCTGATAAAATAGCATAAGCTTCTCCTACTTCTTTAAATTTTGCTTCATCACCAGTTTCTTTATTATCTGGATGATACATTTTAGCAAGTTTTCTAAAAGCTCTTTTTATATCTTCATCAGAGGCATCTTTAGAAACACCTAATACTTCATAATAATCTTTTTTACTACTCATATAATTTTTTCAACTCCTTTAAGTAATTATCAAAATAAGTAAATACTTCATCATATAATTTATCTGATAACATATCAACTCCGGCTACTTTTAACGAACTTACTGGATCAAGTGTTGAACCAAGGGCTAAGAACTTTTTATATTTTGCAAGAGCACCCTCTTTTTTATTAATAATATTATGTGCTATTTTTAGTGCTGCCGCATATCCTGTAGCATATTGATAAACATAAAAATTATAATAAAAATGAGGTATTCTATAACATTCATATTTTATATAATCATCAATTATAACATTATCACCAAAATATAATTTATTTAATTCATAATAAGTATTTTGAACTATATCTTTAGTTAATACTGCACCACTATTTTCTAAATTATGAAGTTTGTCTTCAAACTCCGCAAACATAGTTTGTCTTATCATAGTAGCTTTAAATCTTTTTAAAATATTATCTAATAAATATTTCTTTTCTTCAATATTATCTGCACTATTAAGTAAATAATCTGTAAGTATTATTTCATTTACTTGGCTTGCAACTTCTGCGACAAAAATTGAATAATTATAATCTTCATAAGTATTATTTTCTTTAGCATAATAATAATGCATAGCATGGCCAAGTTCATGAGCAAGAGTAGAAACATCTTCAAGTTTATTTTCATAATTTATTACAATATAAGGATGAGCTAAATATGCACAAGTACAATATCCCCCATCTCTTTTATTCTTTTTAGGATAATATGAAATCCAGTTATCAGAAAATGCTTTTTTTATTATATCAATATAATCATTTCCTAAAATACTTAATGATAAAATAATTATTTTTTTTGCTTCATCTATAGAAAAATCTTTATTAAAATCATTTGTTATATTTGCATAAGTATCATAAATATGAAAGTCTTTTATATTTAATACTTCTTTTTTAAAATCATAATATTTATAAAATTTATTTAAATTTTGATGTACTCCTTCAATTAATTTATCATATATATTATTTTTTATATTATTTTGATATAAACTTAATTTACGAGCACTATTAAAGCCTCTTATTTTAGATAATTTATTATCTTCCATTATTTTTGAAGTAAATACGGCATTAAAAGTATTTTCAAATGCTTTAATATTTTTATAAATTCCTTCAAAAGCATCTTTTCTAACCTTACCATTATTACTTTCTAAATAAGTACTAAAATTTGATAAAGTTAGTTTATTTTTTTTACCATTTTCATCTAATATAAATCCATAATCTAAATCAGTTGTAAGTAAAAACTCTGAAATATCTTCTGGTTTATCATAAGTTGAGGTTAAAATAGAAATAATTTTTTCTTCATCTTTATTCTTAATTAATTTTTTATTACGATAAATATCTTTTAAATTATTTTTATATTCTTTAAGTTTTGGATATTTTTTTATCATTTGTAAAATATCACTAAAGTCTTTTTTTAATAATTCTGGCATTACAAAAGATGATTTTTCATTTATATTATTTGCTAAATTTAATACCTTTCCTAAATAATCTTGATATTTTTGATTAGTTAAATCTAAATCATTATTTATATGAGCATATAAATATAATCTTTCTATTCTTTGAGAAATTAATGTATCAAAAGTTAAAAAATTATATAAACTTTCAGGGCTTTCTAAAATATGTCCTTCATATGAAGATAACTTTTTCGTTTCTTTTTCTAAAGATTTTAATTCTTTTTCAAAATCTTTATCATTTTTAAATAAATCTTTTAAATTAATTTGATCTTTCATATTTTTATGCAAATATTAGGTTCTAGTAACCTAGAACCTAATAATTTCCTTTCTTTATTATTTTTCTTTATATTCAGCATCTTGTGCTTCTTCAGCATCATCTGAAGATTTTTCATTATTTTCAGTTTGAGCATTTTTTGCATTTGCTTCATAAACTTTTCCAGCAAGTTCCATTGCTTTTTTATTTAAACTTTCTGTTTTAGCTTTAATGTCATCAATATCATTACCTTTTAAAGCCTCAACTAGTTCTTCTTTTAATTTAGTAGCTTCTTCTTTATCTTTAGGATCAATTTTATCACCAAGATCTTCTAAAGCACGATCAGTTGCAAGAATCATTGAATCAGCTTCATTTCTAGCTTCACTTTCAGCTTTTTTCTTTTCATCAGCTTCTTTATTTGCTTCAGCTTCTTTCATCATTCTATCAATTTCTTCATCAGAAAGATTTGTAGATGATGTAATAGTAATTGATTGTTCTTTATTTGTGCCAAGATCTTTAGCTGTTACATTTACGATACCATTAGCATCAATATCAAACTTAACTTCAATTTGTGGTACACCACGTCTTGCTGGTGGAATATTTGTAAGTTGGAAGTTTCCAAGAGTTTTATTATCAGATGCCATAGGTCTTTCACCTTGTAATACATGAATATCTACAGCTGGTTGATTATCTGCTGCCGTGCTAAATACTTGACTCTTACTTGTAGGAATAGTTGTATTTCTTGGAATTAATACTGTCATAACATTTCCTAAAGTTTCAATACCTAGTGATAGTGGTGTAACATCAAGTAGTACTATATCATTTACTTCACCAGTAAGTACACCACCTTGAATAGCAGCACCCATTGCAACAACTTCATCAGGGTTAACACTCTTATTTGGTTCTTGACCAAGTTCTTTTTTAACAAGTTCTTGAATATAAGGGATTCTTGATGAACCTCCAACTAAAATAACTTTATCAATATCTTTTGCAGTAAGTTTAGCATCTTTTAGAGCTTTTCTAACTGGTTCAAGAGTTGAATCAAATAAATCTTTATTTAAATCTTCAAATTTAGCTTTAGATAAAGTAATATCCATATGAAGTGGTTCTTTATTATCATTTTGAGTTATAAATGGAAGTGATATTTGAGTTGTAGTCATAGAAGATAAATCTTTTTTAGCTTTTTCAGCTGCATCTTTAACTCTTTGCATTGCCATAGGATCTTTAGATAAATCTATACTATGTTCTTTCTTAAATTCACTAATTAAATAATTTGCAACTCTTTCATCAAAGTCATCTCCACCAAGTCGATTATTTCCGGCAGTTGATTTAACTTCGAATACACCATCACCAAGTTCTAGAATAGAAACATCGAATGTTCCTCCACCTAAGTCATAAACTAAAATAGTTTGAAGTTTATCTTGTTTATCAAGTCCATAAGCAAGAGCTGCAGCAGTTGGTTCATTAATAATTCTTTCTACATCTAAACCAGCAATTTTACCAGCATTTTTAGTTGCTTGTCTTTGAGCATCATTAAAGTAGGCTGGAACTGTTATAACAGCTTTAGTTACTTTATCTCCTAAATAACTTTCAGCATCTTTCTTAAGTTTAGCAAGTATTTTTGCACTAATTTCTTCTGGAGTATATTTTCTACCATTTGCTTCAACTTTTTCAGCTGTACCCATTTTTCTTTTAATTGATGAAATAGTATTTTTTACATTAGTAACTGCTTGTCTTTTAGCAGTTTCTCCTACTAATTCATCATCACCTTTGAAAGCAACTACTGAAGGAGTAGTACGATTGCCTTCTGCATTAGGGATAACTTTAGCTTCCCCACCTTCAAGTACGGCAACACAACTATTTGTTGTACCTAAATCTATACCAATAATTTTACTCATATTTTATCATTCCTTTCTTTTATCGAGTAATTTCTTTTTCATTTTCTTTATTATTTTCACACATCTTTTTTACAAGATTAGTCATAATATTATTTATAACTATTTTTTGCTCATAAGATAATGTATTTAATATATTATTATAATTTACTATAAACTCTTCATAACTTTCTAAGTTTCTAGTAAATTTTATTAATTCAATTAATGAATAAAAATATGCATCTTGCATTTCCTTTGTAGTAATTTTTTTTAATTCTTCAAAATCATCATAATTATAATCATTACATAGGAAAAGCATAAAACTTAAATTATCATTGTTATTCATTAACTTTTACCATAGCTACTCTTATAACTTTATCATTATAAGTATAGCCTTTTTGCATTACTTCCACTACTACATTTTCTTCTTCTTCCATTATATTAGTGGTCATAATAGCTTCCATTTTATTTGGATCAAAAGGTTTACCAGTGCATTCTATTTCTTTAACACCAACTGCATTAAGTGTTGAAACAAGTGATGCACAAATCATTTTAAATCCAGATAAGAATTTTGATAGTTCATCAGTTAAATTATCATCATCTAGTTTAATAGCTCTTTCAAAGTTATCGATTATTGGAAGAAGCTCTTTAATTAACTTTTCACCATCATATTTATAAATACTAGCTTTTTCTTCATTAAAGCGTCTATTCATATTTTGCATTTCAGCATTTAATCTTAATATTTTTTCTTGTAAATTCTTATTAATTTCAAGAAGATTTTTACATTCAGTCTCAAAATTATCTTTTTTAGGATTATTTTCTAATTTTTCATGAGATTTTTCTTCTTCATTTTTCTTTATTTCACTACTAGTATTTTTTTGAGCATGAACTTTTTCTTCTTTTATATCATGTTTATTTTCTTTATTACTATTTTTATCAATATTATCTTTTTTCAATCTATCACCTACTTTTTCTTTATTTCATCAAGTACATAATCAATAAGTCCATAAACTTTTGCATAATCCATTCTTTTAGGACCAATTATTGCAATTGTTCCTTTTTCACCTTTAATATCATAAGTTTTCTTAATTACAGTAGTATTATCATCTACAAGCGAATCAGAACCAATATAAACTTTTATTTCATCAGATCCACTATCACTAGTAACTTTTTTAATAAAACTTTTATCTTCTAATTTATATGTAAGTTTTTTAATAGACTCTGGATCATTATATTCAGGCTGTTCTAAAACTTTAGCTTTACCAGTAACTTTTACATTATTAGTGTCATCTACAAAATCAGTAAAAGCATTATAAAATATATTATATACTCTTTCATAATTTTGTATTTCATTTGCTATTATAGGTTTAATTTCAAATTCTAATCTTTCAGATACATCTTTTATTGGAGTACCAATAAGCATTTTATTAATTATTTCACTTGTTTTAATTAATTCTTTTAAATTAGTATTTCCAAGTGAAAACTTTTTATTTTCAACAACTCCTTTATTTGTACATACAAGAGCAACAACTTTATCTTCATCAATTGGAATTATACTTACTTGTTTAAGTAAATTATCTTCACTATTTTGACCAAGTACAATAGATGCATAATTAGTAAGATCACTAATTATTTCCATGCATTTACTAATTGCATCAGATAAAACTAAATCTTGATTTTTTACTACTCTTTGAAGTTTTAACATTTCACTTCCAGTTAGTTTTTCGGGTTCCATTAAATTTTCTACATAATATCTATATCCTTTTTCAGAAGGAATACGCCCCGAAGATATATGATTTTTTTCTATATAGCCAAGATTTTCAAGTATTGCCATTTCATTTCTTATTGTTGCAGATGAACAATTAAATTTTTGACATAATGATTTACTACCTACTGGTTTAACTGTTTTAACATATGTCTCAACAATATCTTTAAGTAAGTTTTCTTGCCTTTTATCCATTATATACCTTTCTAGCACTTCTTTTATCAAAATGCTAACACTATTATATTATGCAAATTAGCACTTGTCAATACCTTTTGCTAAATAAATTGATAAATTTTTTTTAATATTATGTTATAAATAATTACATTAAAATAAAAGAAGTAATTAATACTTCTCAATTATTTTATTTAATCCATTTTCTATATCTTCATTAATAATATAATCATTAAAACCATCTTCTAAAAAATGTTTAATTAATTGCTTTTTATCTTCATCAAGCATTATAATACTTGGTATATTAAATCCTTTTATTTTTTGCATTTCTTTTAATGTAGATATTCCACTTACTTCTTTTAAATCATCACTTATTAAAATAAAATCATACTTTTTATTTGCTTTAATTTTATCTACTGCATCCATTCCATAATATAATATTGAATATGATATATCATTTTTATTTAAAACCTTTTTTATTTTATTTATTAACTTTTTATTCTGTGATACTACTAAAGCTTTTCTATAATCATTTATAATATTTTCATATATTGATAAAGTACTTTTATTTTCATCATGGTATACTCTTTGATCAAGAGTTAATATAAATTCAGTTCCTTTTCCTAAATCACTTTTTATCATTAAATTTCCGCCCATTAGTTTTATTACTTTTTGGCATAGTTTTACATTAACTTCTTTTTTATTAAGTAATTCGATTCCTTCTTTATCAAGTGATCCAGTTGAAGATAATATATCATTTATTTTATCAATTTCAATTCCAGGCCCACTATCAGATATATTAAATATAATTCTTGCTACAACTACTTTTTCAATTGTATTTACTTTAAATTCTACATATTCTTCTTTAGTTTTTTCTAATGAATTAGTAAGTAGTGAATATAGTATTTGTTTTATTTTTAAATCATCACCATATAAATATAAATCTGTTAATGGTAAACTATATTTAAATTTTATATTACTTTTATTTTCAATTGAAACTCTTTTTACAATTTCTTCACATACTTTTTTTAAATTATATTTTTTTTCAATAATATTTAATTTTTGGGCATCAAGTGATGATACATTCATAACATTATTAACTAAAAAATCTAACCTTTTTACCATATTAGAAAGTAATAAAATACCTTCTTTTAAAGTTTTGGTATTAGTTTCATTAGTTAAACTACTACATAAATATTCCATATTTTTAAGTGGCATTTTTCATTCTGCAGTTATTTCAAATAAAAAGTTATATTTATCTTCATAATTTGATTCCATAATTTCTTTATTTTTATATAATTCATTAAGTACTTTTACATCAGGATTTTCTATTGTAAAAAACATTATTGAAGTTATTATTGACTCCGAATAAAGAAGAAGTAAAATTGTTGGAAACATCATTTGAATAATCATTGCAATAACGCCTAGTATTATAAAAAATAAAAGTGGTATAAATTTTTTTCTTTTTTAAGTTTTTAATATTTTTAATCATACAATATAAAATTAATAATATTAAAATAATCGATATAAAATAAACATAACTTGCACTTGGGCCAGCTGAATAAATCATCCCATTTGCATTATTTATTTTAAGTGGTAAAACAAATATAAAAAATACATTAATAAAATAACATATATATTTAATTAAACTAGTATTAAGTAATAAATTAATCTTTTTTATTTTTGATATATATATAATATATAAAGTAAAGATATAAAGCCAAGTAAAATAATATAATAAATTAATTTTTGATATTAAAATATTTATTATAGAATCTAATGAAAGACATTTCATAGTTATAAAACCTACTATGTCAATAATAAGTCCTAATATATTGCATATTATTAATAATGAATATAATTTATTATCTTTATTTTTTAATCTTCTTTTAGAAAAATAAGTAATTAAAAATATTAGCATAAATACAAGTGAACATATTGAAAATGAAAATGTCACCATATTTTATTCCTACTTTCAATCAAATTATAACAAAAAAAATAACAAGATGTAAACTTGCTATAAATCAAACTTTGAAATATTTATAATTCTTTTTAAACTTTTTTCTTTATTTTTATAATAATCAATACCACTTATTTCAAGTAATTTTTTATTATCAATTTTTCCTCCTAAATTTCTTGGAAAATCACTAACAAATACTATTTCGTAAGGTATTGAAGTTTCCTCTAGAAATAAAGAACAATAATTATTTATAATGTCTTCAGCTTTAGTTAAATCCATTTCTTCTTTTAGTTTAACAAACGCTACTGGAACCATTTGTTCATCTGGATGACTAATACCCATTACATAAGCACTATCTACTATATCAAGTGAAGATATAAAGTTGGATATACTATTTGGATGAACATTAAATCCCTTTCTCATAAAAATATTTTTTATTCTATCTTTTATAAAAATTCGTCCATCTTCATCCATATAACCAATATCCATTGTATGTAGCCATGTCTTACCATCTTTATGTTTTTTTAAAACTAAATTCGTTTCTTCTTCATTATTTAAATACTCTTTCATTACAGTAGGACCATTTACACATATTTCACCCTCTTCATTAAATGAAAGTTCTTCATCAGTACCTGGCTTAAATATACCTATTGTGTTATATAAAAGAGGTATTCCAACACTATATGGCTTGTAAGTACCTTTTTTTTAAATATGTACTTGCTCCGCCATTTTCAGTACATCCTAAACCTTGCCTTACAAATATTTTATTTTCATCAAAAGTACCATCATCGTTAATCTTATTTAATGTTTTCTCAATATTTTCAGGAAGGGTTGCTCCACCAGAAACAAAATTTTTACCATAAATTAAATTATTTATACCATGTTTATTTAAAAGAGTTTCATAATGAATTGGTCCTCCAGTAAAATGATCAGGTTTATACTTTTTTAAAAGAGGATAAATATCAGTTTGTAGCGTTGGGATAAGTATAGTTTCCAGTCCACATACGCCTTCATAGTGCATTACTGAAAGTCCATAACCAATCGATGGGATTAAAATATCTAGCATTTTATCACTAGGTTTAAAATTCATATCCCCGTTTAAATGTTCTAGAGCCATTGAATTTAAATTTTCATTTGTTAAACAAACTCCCTTACTAGTGCCAGTTGTACCACTTGTCCCAATAATAACAGATGTACTATTTTTTTCAAAAAATGGTTTATTATTAGCATTAGTTTTTTGATTAATAAATTCATCCCAAGATAAAATAGAATCAGGAATAAAACTATTATTATTTTTGTTAATAGTATCCATTAAATTTTTAATTTTTAATATATACTTTGGTATTAAATCTGTTCCAAAAGTTAAAATGACGTTATCTACATTTGCAATTTTTATAACACTTGCATATTTTGAATAAAACATATTAAACATAAATAAAGTTTTAACATTATTTTTAACAAGAATATTTTCAAAATCTTTTGGTGATATAAGTGGATTTATAGGATAAGAAATTGCTCCAATTAAATTAAGAGCATAAATGGTAGTTCTTGCCTCTGGAATATTTGGAAGAAAAACTGGAACAATTTCGCCTTTTTTAATTCCTAGATTTTTTAAACAATTTGCTTCATGTTTAATTTTTTCAATATATTTTTTAAAAGTCATTTTAAAATTTAAATAGTTGATAGCTACACTATTTTCTCTTAACTTTGCATTTTCTTCAAGCAACATAAACATACTTTTTTCAGGTGCTATAAAGTTCTCATCAAAATTACTATAATATTTTCTCCAAGGTTTTATATTACTTGGATAATCATTTTCGGTCATTAAATACTCCCCCTTAAATCACTTTAATTATAAAGTTTTATTTAGAAAATCTCAAATTTATAAAAATAATTAAAAAAGAAGAAATATAAATTCTTCTTAAACATTTTTAGTCTTCTTTAGTATGTAATTTGAAATATTTTTTAATTTATCAAAAATATAAATACTACAAATAAATAATACAATAAATATTAAAATAGTATCTTTATTTATTTCACTTATATTAAAAAATTTATATTGAAATAATGCACAATATTCAAAAGTTAAGAAAAGCACACACATCATTACTCCTCTTAATAAATTATATGGTTTACAAATATAATTTAAGTAAATAAAACCTGTTATTGCAGTTAAAAATACTGTAAGAGTCGAACATAAACCCATATCTAAATTAAATTGAACTTGAAACATTCTTATAATAACGACATTAAAAACTACAGTTAATGCACTTGGTAAACTTTTTAAAAATACTTTTAATAAAAAATTTCCCTTAACAATTTCATTATTTGGTTCAAGAGCTAAAATAAATGATGGAATACCAATTGTAAACATTGTTATTAAAGTTAAATGAATTGGTATAAAAAAATATTCTGTATTAAATATTAAACAAATTAAGATAAGTATAATTGTAAATAAAGTTTTACTTAAAAGAAGTGATGAACTTCTTTCAATATTATTAATACTTCTTCTTCCTTCTTTTAATATTTTTGGAAGATTATCAATAGAAGAATCTAATAAAACAAATTGGCTTATATTTTTCGCAGCTTCAGATCCATTTGCCATGGCTATACTACAATCTGCTTCTTTTAAAGCAAGAGCATCATTTACTCCATCACCTGTCATTGCTACAAAATGGTTTTCATTTTTAAGGCATTTAATAATTTGCCTTTTTTGACTAGGTTTAACTCTACCAAAAATATTATATTCATTTATAACATTTGGAATATCTTCATCTATTACATTTGTCATATCAATAGCTTTAATGTCATTTATACCCGCTCTTTGGGCAATTTTTGAAACAGTTATTGGATTATCACCACTTATAATTTTAATATCTATTCCTTCATCTTTTAAATAATTTAAAGTTTCACTGGCATTTTTCTTAATTTTATCTTGAATTAAAATAAATCCAAGAGGAGAAGCAGAAGTATAATCTTTTAAATTATTTACTTTAGCAAGCATAATTATTCGGTTATCTTCTTCATATTCCCTTAAAAAATCATATTTTTTATTAGAAATATTCTCAGGACTACCTAGTAAATAGCATCCTTCTTCAAATTTAACTCCACTATATTTTCGTATACTTGAAAAATATAAAATATCATTTACTTTAAAAGTTTCTTCTTTGCCAGCAAAACTTTCAATTGCTTTAAATGTAGGAGATGGATCATCAAGAGCATTACAATAATTTTTAAGTATTTTAAGTATTTTTTCTTCGGAATAATTTTTATAAGGTAAAATTTTTTTTACTTCCATAATTCCTTCAGTAATTGTACCTGTTTTATCAAGACATAGTACATCAACTCTAGCAAGATTTTCAATTGAATATAAATCTTGAACTAAAATATGATATTTTTTTAATCTTAAAACACTTACTGCCATCGCAGAACTAGTAAGAAGTACTAAACCTTCAGGAATCATACCAATTAATGCCCCTACTGTATTTAAAAGTGATTCTGAAATATTTTTGGTTATTCCAAACTGACTTATAAAAAATAGTATTCCTATTGGAATAAGCAATGCGCTTAAAATTTTAAGCATTTTTTCAAATGAATTATAAATAACAGAATTTGTTTTTTTTATATATTTGGTTTCCTTTGTAATTTTAGCAACATAATTATTTGCACCAACATTTTTAACTTTTACATAAGCTTTACCACTTACAATAAAAGAACCACTTATAATTTCATCATCTTTCTTTTTAGTAACAATTTTTTCTTCACCAGTAATAAATGATTCATTAACTTCAACAGTACCCTCTAAAAGAATTGAATCCGCTACTACTTGATTTCCAATAGAATATATACAGATATCATCAAGTACTATTTCTTCTTTAGATAGTTTAATAACATTGCCATTTCTTATTACATCAATTTTAGCACTAGATAAAACATTTAATTTATCAATAGTTTTTTTAGCAAGGATTTCTTCAACCGTACTTATTATAGTATTAGTAAAAATTACACCCATAAATAAACAATTTTTTAAAGAACTAAAAATACTGCCAGATATAATACCACTTAATATGACTAAAAATCCTAAAAATATATTTAAAAAATTAAAATATGTAAATACATTACCTTTAATTATTTCTTTAATTGTTTTAGTTTGAGGTTCTTCATTATTATTTACTAAATTTTTACTTATTCTTTCATTAACTTCTTCTAAAGTTAACCCCATATATTTACTTTTCATATCACACCTATATTTTTAGTATAACATAAAATATAATTTTTGACACAAAAAAAATAATATTAATAGTTCCATCCTAAAATTTATCAGCGAATTATTTTATCACTTTTTTCAATCCGCTTTCTTGTTTTAAGAATTTTCTATATTATAATTTGATAGTTGTGCTTTTTATTTTAATAAAATAGTAAACCTATATAAGAAAAATGCACTCAATCTAACAAGATTAAGTGCGAACCAATTGGTGAGTACTCAACTTTGCGATGTTAAGTATTCCTTTTTATTATATACTTTTTATTTTAATAATTGACTTACTTCTTTAGTTGTATAACAATATTCCATATTATTATCTCTATCCCTACTATATAGGAGATAGCATAAGATATTATTATAAAATTAGTAATAAATATAGAAAAAAATGCTTTCGCACTTATTTTTCTTCTTTTAATCCTTCTTTCACGCCTTTAGTAATTGCTTTTGCATTACGTTTTAAAATATTTGGAGCGATTTTAATCAATAAAACACTAATTAACGCAATAAAGATAAGTACAATAAAAATAATAATAATCATAAATAAACTTCATCCCTTTCTTTATTAACATTATACCATATATAGAAATTTTTTCAATAAAACTTTCTATGAATTAAAAAAAGATATAAATTAAAAATATCCTGATTTAATGCAAAAAATAAATACAAAATATATTGAACCAAATGAAGTAACATTAAACTCCGATGTATTTTTTACCTCTAAAAATAAACAAAAATCATTGTTTAAGAACATATATTTTGGTATAATTCATTTAGGAATACTTTAACAGTTGAGTGCTTGCCTCCAAAAGGAGGTGGAGAAATGACTAAGAAAGATTTTTTAATCTTTGCTTTAATCATTATCATCCTTTTACTTATACTTCTATTATTTAAATGATAATGAACTATAAAAAGAAAATGCACTCAATCTAACAAGATTAAGTGCAAACCATTTGGTGAGTACTCAACTTTGTGCTGTTAAGTATTCCTTTTTATTTTATGCAAGTTTCCTTGACATATTCATAATAACATAAAAAAGACTTTTTGACAAGTCTTTAATACTTTATGGCGTCCTCGGGCAGAATCGAACTGCCGACCTATCGCTTAGGAGACGATCGCTCTATCCTACTGAGCTACGAGGACAAAAATGCTATATAAACATATAACAAATCAAAAAAATAATAATTGCAAGTAAAATAGCGCTAATAATTAAAAGTGCATCAAATTTATTTCTTTCAACCATTTTCTTTTTTTCTTTTTTCATCATTATTTCCCTTCGAATAAATTATAACACGCTTAAACCTTGACATCAATGATAAAAATAGTATAATAATAAGTGCAAGAAAAAAGGCAGTGTTATTAATATTTATAATGTGTTTACTCAAAAATAAAGTAATCTTCTGCCTAAGATGAAATTAATGTAAACTCCCTATAAAAAATTAATGACTTTATCTTTTTATTGTAATATTTTGAAAGGAGGATTTGTTATGTCAAGATATACAGGATCTACATATAAAAAATCAAGAAGATATGGTTTTTCTACTCTTGAAACTGGTAAAGAACTAGCTAAAAGGCCTTATGCTCCTGGTGTTCATGGAAAAGACAAAAAGAGAAAATTAAGTGAATACGGAGTACAACTTCAAGAAAAACAAAAAGTTAGAACTATGTATGGGCTTACTGAAAAACAATTTAGAAAAGTATTTGAAAAAGCATCAAAAATGCATGGAATTGCTGGTGAAAATTTACTTATCCTACTTGAAAGCAGACTTGATAATTTAGTTTATCGTATGGGTCTTGCTAGAACAAGAAGAAGTTCAAGACAAATTGTTAACCATGGACATATTTTAGTAAATGGTAAAAAAGTAGATATTCCATCATATACTTGTAAACCTGGAGATATTATTTCAGTTAAAGAAAATAGTTTAGACCATGCTGGTATTAAAGAAACTATTGAACTAAATATTTCTACTCCAGCTTATGTAGAATTTGATAATAAAAAACTTACTGGAAAATATATAAGAATTCCAGATAGAAGTGAGTTAAATCAAGAAATTAATGAACAATTAATTGTTGAATACTATAATAGATAGTAACTTATAAAAAAACATCTTATTAAAAGATGCTTTTTTTGTTTAATAATTTTATTTATTAATAAGTATTATATGAATTTTCATTAGCAATTCCATAAGCATTTTCATATATATCTGGAAGGATAGTAAATTTTCTAACAATATTTTTTAATTTTTCTCTAATATTCATAAGATCATTATAAGATAAATCATTAATATTTACGGAATTAGTAATATTTTCTTTATTAACTAAATTTTTACCATATTCAATATCTGAAGAAAATATAATATTTAAAGTTGATTTTTTAGAAGTATTATCTTCATCTGCAATTTCACCATTTAATTTTAAATTAAAAATATTTTTATTACCATCCAATTTATATTCAATAATTATATTCATTTTATTATCTTTATCTTCAGCTATTATATCAAGATTAAAATTACTATCATTAGTTACCATTTTAATTTTAAAAGTTACAATATATTCATTATTTTCATAATAATCTATATTATAAGTTTCATCTTTCTTACTAATAATATATTTATAATCATTATCTAAAATAATAAATTCATCATTATTTCTATTACCAGTTATAATATTATCATCATAATTTAAAATAAAACTGTTTATTTTTTTATTAAAAATATTTTTATTTATAGTTAATGAAAAATTTTCTATTTTAATATTATTTATATCATCAAAAATACTTTCCATAGAAAATTCATTAATATATTTCATTATTAAATCATCAGATTTTATAAGATTAATAAATTTTTCTTTTATTATCGAAATATTACTATTGTTAATATTATATTTATATTCTACATTTACTCCTTTATAAGAAGTTTTACATTCAGCTTCTTTTAATGATTGATTTAAATAATTATTTAAATTAGAAATAATTACTTTAAAATCATCAATATTAATTCTTTCTTTATTTTCATTTTTATATTCTATAATATAACTAAATATATCTATTCCTAAATCTTGGTATAAAACATTATCATATAAATCTTTACTATCAATATAAATATTATTATCATCTAAAATTAAATTACCATTAATTAATTCTTCTTCGTTTAATTTTAAATCCAAATATAATTTCTCATATTTATTGTTAAAAGTAAGACTATTAGAATAGTTTAAAACTATTTTTGTACCGTCCATATCTAATTCAAAATTACCACTACTTAATGTATCATATTCTAAAAAATTTTCTATATAATCACGTTGATTACTTGATAAATTTAGATTATTATTAATCCATATATTAATACTATTATTAATACTATCTAAAAATTTTTCAGCATTATATACATTTCGAATATAAAAAATTAAACAAGAAATACCAATTATTAAAATAATAAAAATAATCAATATTATTAAAATAATCTTATTTGGCTTTTTCTTCTTTACAAATTTAATAGCATCTGAATTATCAATTATAGTATTTTGATTATTAGTGCTTTCATTAGTTTCAATAGTTGAATTAACTGGTTCAACAGGTGCTTCAACAGCTGGAGTTTGAATTGGTTCAGCAGGTGCTTCAATATTCTGATTAACTTCAGGCATTTGAGACATCTCAGTTACTGAAGTTTGTGCTTGCTCAACTGGGGCAACAACTGGAGTTTGCATTGGTTCAACTGGAGCATCAACAACTGATGTTTTTATTGGTTCTACTGGCATTTCAATTGGTGATACATTTGAATTATTTAAATTTTGATCATTACTACTATTCATTTTCAACTACCCTTCTATATTAAATATAATACCATTAAATTTTAAAATTGTCATTAAAAAAGAAAAAATAAATTATTATTTCTTTGGTTGTATTATAAATAGTGTTGGTGAGTGTAAAATCATCACACTATTTTTTATA
>JBJFGY010000010.1:0-3539 GCA_051893155.1 Bacilli bacterium | reverse complement strand
AAATATACATGTAATATAGATTATACTTTACCATCAAATGAAGGAAGTGGAGCAAAATACACAATATATGGCCATGCTAAAGATAAAGTTGGAAATTTAGCAAATAAAGAAAGTAAAGAATATACAATGTATGCATATTGTGATGAAACTCAGTTTAGTTCATATGGTTCATGGGGAACATGTAGTGCATCATGTGGTGGTGGTACCAAGACAAGAACTGTTTATAAAAATGATTATTATTTTTCATCACATAGTTGTGATGAAAATCAATCAGAATCATGTAATACAATGCTTTGTTGTTCATCTACATATACTTATGGAACGCCAACATATGGAAGTTGTAGTAATACATGTGGAACAGGTACAAGAAGTGTAAGATATACTAAACGTTCTAATTATGATGATAGTTATTGTGGTACAGATACAAGTTATGAATCATGCACTGATGACTCAGGTTGTTCATCTGGAGGCGGAAGTTCTGAAACTTGTACATATAGCGATACGATAAATGGAAATAGATGTTATAATGGCAGTAGTGTATATGTAACAACATGTCAGCCAACAAGTTGTCCGTCAGCAAAATGCAATACTAGTGTCGGAACAGTTCTTAGAAATTCTCTTAAAACAAGTGGTTGCAGTACTTCAGGTGGTGGAAGTTCTTCTAGTGGAAGTTCCTATTCATGTAAATGTACTGGCTCAAGCAAAGTTGTTTGTCCAACATCTTGTACTAATTGTACTTGTAAATGTTCTAATGGTTGGGTTTATATTTACCGAAATGGTTCTACTATAGGGGAGGCTTGCCAATAATGAATAAATTTAATAAAAAAGTTTTTTTGTCAATATTTTTAACTTTGTTATTATGTGGTTGTCATAATCTTGCTTTAAATGATAATGATATAAGATTAAAATATGAACCAACTGAAACTAATTATGAGATTAAAAAAGAAAATATTTATGGATGCTGGTATAATAATTTTTATGATATTTTTGATGGTGATAATATTACATATACTGCTAATCCAAATACAATGTTTATTTTTAATAAAGATGATGGAAAATATTGTTATTATGACGAAAATAATAATCAAGTTTGTGATACATTTTATTATGATTTAAGCGAAAATGAAATTTCAATAAAAATGTCAACAATTGATGAATACTCAAACATATATTCTATAAATTTAATTGATTTTGAAGATAATTCAGCATTAATAACTTTATCTTTTATTAACAATCGTAAAGAACATAGATATCGCCTAATTTTAAGCGAATCATGCATTTTGAATTAATTATTTTCATAAAGAAAGAAGCATTTAATATTGCTTCTTTTTACATAAGTTTTTTTAAATAATTAATGCAAGTTTTTAGACTAAAAGCAGGTTTAGAAATTTTAGTTTAATTTACTAGACTTATTACAGTTTTTTTAATAAAACGGAATTTCAAATGAAAATTAACTATTTAAATAATTATTCATTTTTCCTCTTGACAAACATATATTAAATAGATATAATTTTTTACGACAATTTAAGTTAGCAAGGAGAAATAAAAAATGAAAAAAGATAATTTTATTATTACAGCGGAAGGATATTTAAAACTTGAAGAAGAATTAAATGATTTAAAAACTGTAAAAAGACCTCAAATAATTAAAGCATTAAAGGATGCAAGAGCACAAGGAGATTTATCTGAAAATTCAGATTATGATGCCGCTAGAGATGCTCAAGGAAAAATAGAATCAAGAATTAAAGAACTTGAATATCGCCTTGAACATAGTGAAATTGCACAAACAAATAGTTGTGGAACAATTGCTGTTGGTAATACTGTAACTATTCTTGATGATGATGAAGAAGATACTTACAAAATAGTAGGTTCTGCAGAAGCAGATTCATTTAATAATATGATTAGTAATTTATCCCCACTTGGAAAAGCTTTAATTGGTCATAAAGAAAATGATATTGTAACAGTTGAGTCACCAAATGGACAATATTCTGTAAAAATTTTAAAAGTTTGTTAAATTTAAAAACTTATCATTTGATTGATAAGTTTTTTTATATAAAAAAAGGAAAATTAAAGTATATTGAGTATAAGTAAAGTGAAAGGAGTTTATATGATTAAAAAATATTTAAATATCATTTTACTTATATTTATTATTATTCTAATTATAATTGCATATTTCATTTTTGGATATATATATTTTTTTGATATTAATATAAATGGTTTAGAAAATAATTTATCAATAACAAATGAAAGCAATTTATATAAAGCAATTGATATAGGTGATAATACTACTTTTTTTGTGGAAGTAAAAGGTGCAGTTAATACTCCAGGTGTTTATGAAATGAATGCTAGTAATATTATTAATGATTTAATAAATGTAGCTGGTGGATTTAAAAATAATGCGTATACAAATAATATCAATTTAAGTAAAAACGTTTTTAGTCAAATGGTAGTTTATGTTTATACAAAATATGAATATGCAAATTTAAATAATAAAAATGATATAGTTGAATGTAGTTGTAGTTCGTATGATATTTCAAAATGCACAGATGAAGGCATAAGTATTATAAATAATAATGATGAAATTGAAAGTGACAATATCGCAACAAATAATGAAAGCAATAATAAAGAAGAAAATAATATAATAAATATAAATAGTGCTTCATTATCTGACCTTATGAATTTGCCTGGAATCGGAGAAGCAAAAGCAAGAAGCATTATTGAATATCGAGAAAAAAATGGCTTATTTAATGAAATAGAGAATATTAAAAATGTAAGTGGAATTTCTGAAAAAATATTTGAGAGTATTAAAAACTTTATAACAGTTTAATGAAAAAAATATTAAGTTCAAATTATTTTTATTATATTTTAATTGTTTTTATTTTAATTTATGTTTCTATTTTTTCCATTATTTTCAAAAATTCATCTTATGAAGAAAAAAAATATATAATAATTGGCAGGGTTATTAGGTTAAAAAAAGAAGAAAATAAAACTTCTTTTGTAATAAAAAGTAAAGAAAAAATAAAATGCTATATTTATAATGATGTTAATTTTAATGAAGGTGACACGATTAAAATAGAAGTAAAATTATCAAAACCAAGTAATAATACAATACCCAATACATTTAATTATAAAAAATATTTATATCATAACTATATCCATTATGTTGGAAAAGTAAATAATTATGAAGTTATTAATAAAAATAAAAATATTTTTATTAATTTTAAACAAAAAATTACATACTATGTTAGTTTTAATAAATATTTAAAATTATTTTTTATTGGAGATAGATCATCTTTAAATGATAGTTATGAAAATTTTCAAGATATAGGTGTAGCACATTTACTAGCAATATCAGGTATGCACGTTGGTATATTTATTACTATTTTAAGAAAAATATTATTTTTTTTAAGTAAAAATAATAAAAATTTAATTATATCATTAATACTTATATTTTATTCTTTTATTGTGGGATTTACTGCCTCTATTATGCGCGCTACATTATTTTTTATATTAGATTCAATTTTAAATTATTTTAATATAAA
>JBJFGY010000009.1:0-17090 GCA_051893155.1 Bacilli bacterium | reverse complement strand
CATTTTTACTAATTATTTGTTTTTTAATTAGGGACATTTTCAAAAATTTTTCACAATTAATTAAATAACAAATTACCTATTAATTGCAATTAATATTTTGCTATGTTATAATTTTTACAGTGAGAGTAGTAAATGAAGAAGGTAGTAATATGAATAATAAAAAAAGAATGGTTAAGTTAATTATTGCTAGTTTAATTTTACTATTATTATTTTCAATTACTCTTACTTATGGTAGATACATTTATAATGCGATAAAAGATGTATATTTAGCCTCTAAAAAGTTTTATTTTAATAGTGATAAATTAACGTCCAATCATAAAGTTTATCGAATGGATAATTGGTCAGGTGTTGATACTTATCAGCTTTCTATTAATTTAAATAATAGTAAAAATAATTTAGAATTTGCTAATAGTGATATTACATATGTTTTATCCTATACTTGTTCAGATAATGCAAATTGTTCAATAAGTAAAACAGAAGGTACAATAATAACTAATGAGATAACTGATAATTTTACTGCCACTATATCTGCTAAAAATGCTTTAAAAAATAATGATGAAGTATGGATTGAAATTGTGGCTGAAAGTACATATCCATATAAAAAGACACTTAGTGCAACATTTATATTGAAAGTTGGAGTACCTGGAATTAGTTATGAAATAAGTGATGAAAAATCTAGCCCATATTTCAATTTAAGTGTTACTAATTCAACTGATTATTACTTAGTAAAAACAGCATTTTTAGATTATGAAGTAGATGATAGAATTGACTATGATACTTATAATTCATTATCTGATGAAAATAAAGCTAAATGTGCTCTTCCACTTATAACACTTTCGTTTGATCCTGAAGTTGTTATTATTGATATGACATCAACAGTTTTCCAAAATAAAGAGAGTTATACTACTACTCAAATAGATGGATATGATTATGTAAATAGTATAAGTTTTCGCATTAACTTAGAATCAAGTGAGATAGTAAAATTTTATAAAGCAGATACAAGTCAAAATTATACTTATCCAATAGTAAATGATTCATCAATTGTATCATTTAGTTATACGCAGTAAAGGAGTAAAATGAATATAGAAAAATATCTTAAATCAATTAAAGAATGTTATATAGAATTTCTTAAAGTAATATTAGATAAATATTATAATAAAAATCTTATTGCAGTATTTTTAAATGAATATATTAATGTAAGATATTATAATTTATATGAAGAAAAGTTTAAATCACTTGAAAAAAATATTAAATATTATTTAAATAAAAAAGTTGTAAGCATTGCTAATGACTATGATAATAATTTAATTGAAAATAATTATTATTTTTTCTGGTATATATGTTATTTAGATAATATTACTCATTGTCCAAATAATAAAATATTAATTGATAAAATAATAATTGATCGAAAAGAAAAACTTTCTTTAGAAAATGAAATTACTGCTAGTTTAGAAAAAATAATTAAAAACCTAAATAAAATTGAAAACGATTATTTTTTAAAATTTGAAAGTAATACATTTTCATTAGAAATAAATAAAACCAATTTAAAAAATGTGTATTTTGCAAATATTAAATATGATATTTCTTTTCCTAAAATATATAGCAGTTATTCAATAAATAAAGTATATAATAGTCCTATAATAGATGAAGATATGCATTTTATTTTATATAATATGATAAGCATTACAATATTAAAAAATGTTATTAATAATAATTTTAATGATTTTTATATAGTATCATTTCCATTATCTATAATTTTAAAAAAGGATAAATTAAATAGATTAATAAATGTCATTAATAGTGATATTATTAAAAATAATTTAGTTATTAATATTAAATATGCTGATTATTTAAATAATCAAGATTTAATTGATTCGTATATTAAAGAGGGTATTAAATTTTCTTTAGAAATAGATGATAAATTTGAATTTAATGACCAAAATTTAATTTGGCTTTCAATATTTACTTATGTATATGGAAACCAAAACAGTTTAATTGATAAAAATAAATTAATTATTAAGAAGTAGGTGTTATAATGGATACATTTTTAAGATTTTTTTATGAAATTCTAAACCAGTTTTTTTCAGGAATAATCATGGTTGCCAAAGCTATATTTTTAGGTATTAAAAGTATGTTTAATATACCAGAATATATAAAAATAATAACTTTTTATAAGGATGATTTTAGTATTCCTGAATGGATATTAGTAGTTTTATCTATTATTTGTTTGCTTATTATAGTTGGTGTAATTTTTGCTTTGATATATTTTCTCATAAGAAAATATATTAGATTTAGAAAAACTATTGTAGAACAAGAATCTCTTCTTGATGAAGTTGCTAGTTTAAATAAAGAGGTTGCTTCCTTAATGGCTGAAAAAGAAAAAATCCTTGCTATGAAAGTATCACAATTAGGACTTAAACCTACTGATGAAGAAAATGAAGAAGTAAAGGAAACTGAAGAAGTTACTGATGCAATGCATAGTAGATTTCCTAAACTTACTCAAGTTGATATTTTATATAAAGATTATAAAGTAGCTAATTATAATAATTCTTTTACTTTAGAAGAACTTGTAGAAAATTTTCGTAATTTTGCAGCCTCTAAATTACATTTATATTATAAAACTGAAATGATAAGATTATTTATTTCTTCATTAGCTTCAACAAAACTTGTTATTTTACAAGGTATTTCTGGAACCGGAAAAACTTCGCTTGCTTATGCGTGGGGAAAATTTTTAAAACATGATTCATGTGTAGCATCAGTTCAGCCATCATGGAGAGATCGCACTGAACTATTTGGATATTTTAATGAATTTACAAAGAAATTTAATGAAACAGATGTATTAAAAGAAATATATGAAGCAGGTTATACTGATGATATTTATACAATTATATTAGATGAAATGAATATTTCCAGAGTAGAATATTATTTTGCAGAAATGTTATCTATTTTGGAAATGCCTAATAAAGATGAATGGATAGTTGAACTTGTTTCTAGTAGTTGGCCAGATGATCCTAAAAATATTGTTGATGGAAAACTTAAAATACCTGCGAATACATGGTATATTGGTACAATTAATAATGATGATTCAACTTTTATGGTAACAGATAAAGTATACGATAGAGCAATGCCAATTGATATAAATGATAAAGGTGAAGTTTTTGAACCAAAAGATGTTGATGCTCAAGATATAAATTATTCTTATTTAAATAATTTATTTACTACTGCAATGGAAAAAAATGTAGTAAGTGAAGAAACTTTAAATAAAATAAATGAAATGGATGATTATGTTATTAAACATTTTCGTATTGCTTTTGGTAATCGTATTGTAGCTCATATGAAAAAATTTGTTCCAGTATATGTAGCCTGTGGTGGTGATGAAATAGATGGAGTCGATTATTTTATTGCTAGAAAAATACTTCGTAAATTTGAACAATTAAATATTTCATATATTCGAGATGAAATTGATGGATTTATTGAATTCTTAGATAAAACATTTGGCAAAGGAAAAATGAAAGAGTGTGAAGAATATTTATTAAGACTTAAGAAATTAACTTAAAGGAGGAACATATGAATGAACTTGATATAATAGATTTATATAATAATTCTAAAAATAAAGATAATGAAAAATTTTCTGAAAATGTTAACTCAAGTTTAAGTGTTTCAACTTCATATGAAAAAAGAAGTGCAAATTTTGAATGGCTTGATATTATGGAAGATACTATTAGATATTTAGATAACATTTTAAGAAATCCAAATAGATTTATTGTTAATGAAGAAGATATTGTTAAAGTGGAACTTGCTAAAAAAATAACAGTTGAAAGTATAAAACATTTATCAAAAAATACTAATCTTATTCAAGATATTGATAAAAAAACCGGAGATGTTAGACCTTCGAAGATATTAAATATTAATAAAGAAGAAAGCTTTAATACATATGAAAATCGTTTTATCTATTCACTTAT
Source organism: Bacilli bacterium (assembly GCA_051893155.1). Taxonomy (GTDB): domain Bacteria; phylum Bacillota_I; class Bacilli_A; order RF39; family UBA660; genus UBA6448. Next base: position 13,128 of record JBJFGY010000009.1, on the reverse strand, counting down.
TAAAAATATGCAATATTTTATAAATAGTAAAAAGAAGAATATTTCTGATTGTGATTTTATAAATAAAGAACATAAAGAATTAAATTATAATGGAAATTCAAAAATTGGAAAAGAAAATATTAATATTTCAATGAATATTAATTCAAAAATAGATGATAAAAAAGATAACAAAGATGAAAATGGTTTAAGTATAACCCAAAGAATTGAAAAATTAGAAAATCAAATTACAGATTTAACTTTTTCTTCAGTATATCAAAGCATTGATAAATTACATATATCTTTAGTAACTTCTCCAATAAAAAAGACAAATGTAATATTGAAAAATGTTAATTTTCAATATGCTGTAAAGTTATGGAATTATATGCAAGAACATTTTGATGATGAAACAAGTAATAATAAAGGAAATAATAATTATGAAGATAATGGTCCTCTTAAAAAAATGCTTGATGAATCTTTTTTACTTGATTATTTAGTATTAGATTCTGTTAATAAAAAAAATGATAGTAATGAAAATAAAAAGGAAATTCAAGAAAAAATAGTGGATAATATGCTTGAAAAAATTATTAATTTAGATGATACAATTGATGAAGAAAGTTTAAAAAAATTAATTTCTTCAAAATATAAAATTATTAAATACAAAATTGTTGTTAATGAGTCGCAAATAGAAAAAATATTTAGAAAACATATAGATAAATACTTAGATAAAATTAAGGGTGATTAAAGTGATAAACAAAATAAAAAATAATAAATTTATAAATATTATTATTAAAATAATTAAAGCAATAGTTACATTATTTATAATTTTTGTAGTAAGTATAATATTTATACAAAGAGTATCTGATAATAAAATATCTCTTGGAGGAATAAGCATTTATACTATAATTACTCCATCAATGGTACCAAAATATAATATTGGTGATATGGTTATTGCAAAAAAAGTTGATGTAAATAATTTGCGAAAAGGTGATGATGTTGTTTATTTAGGTAATAAAGATGATTTTGATGGAAAAATTATTACTCATGAAATTATGAATATTGAAAATGAAAATGGTAAGATATTATTTCATACAAAAGGAATTGCCAATGATATTGAAGATCCAATAGTATCTGAAGAACAAATAATGGGTAAAGTAATTTTTAAAAGTAAGTTGCTTAGTTTAATTAGTAAAGTAGTAAATAATTCATATGGTTTTTATTTTGTAATTTTTATTCCTTTTACAATTCTTGTAACAATGGAAATTATTGATATTATAGATGAAAAAAAACGTAAAGAGTAGATTATGAATATTAAAAAAATTAAGAAAATATTTAAGAAAATTAGATTTAAAACTCTTTTTCTACTTGCAATTACTCTTGCTTCAAATAGTTTTGCCTGGTTTATATATACAACTGAAGTATCCAGTAATATAACTACTAAAGTAAGAGAATGGAAAGTTACATTTGATGCTGATGGTGAAAATATCGAAAAAGAAATTACTATTAATATTGATTCATTATATCCTGGAATGGAAGATTACTCTGAAACTTTAACTGCTTCGAATAGTGGTGAAAGTAAGGCTACAATAATATATGAATTAAAGGAAGCTACCATCTTAGGAGATGACCTTATGACTTTGAATTTAGAAAATAATGCTTTAATTGAATATTTAAAAACTGCCTTTCCTTTTAAAATTGATATTTCATCTTCAAATGATGTAATAGATATAGGAAAGAGTGAAAGTATTACTATTAGAGTATATTGGCCTTATGAATCTGGGAATGATGAACTTGATACACAGTGGGGCAATAGAGCATATGATTATCATGAAGCAAATCCTGATAGTCCAAGTATAACTTTAGTTTTAAAAATATCTGCAACTCAAGCAAATGAATAATAAAAAAATACACAAATTTATATGATGTGTATTTTTTTTAAACTAATTGTGTAAAATTTAAATTTACGTTTAATAAAGCATTATTATCAATTGTTGCTTGAGTATCCATTGCATTATCCATTGAAGCACTTTCTGAATCATCCCAATATATATATACTCTGATGTTAATAATTTGACTATTATCTTTATGAAGTACTTGTCTTTCAATTGAATAGGTATTATCTTCTGGGGTAAATTCTTCTTCATTTATAACAAATTTACTTATTTTCAAATCTTGTACAGAACTATTTTCATCAACTTCTATATTAATATTATATTTAAATGAAACATCAGCTTCAGTGGCATCTATTAATAAGTCAAAATATCCTTCACTTGTTGGTGCAATAACATTTTCTGCAATATTATCATTGCCTAAAAATGTAGGAGTTATTTGTGTAGTTAAACTACTATTATTCTTTATATCTTCATTATTAACAATTATTTTCCATCTTGCAACATTCATTTTAGCATTTCCTTGTGTACTCGTTAAATATTTAGCATAGCTTTCTGTTATAAAAAAAACACATAAAGTTAATGAAAATATTACTAATAATGAATATATTGTTTTTTTCATACAATCACCTACTATAAAAGTATATCATAAATTAATTACTTTAGTAAAGGTGTATAGCATAGTGTAAAGTAGTCATTTTTTTGACGTTTTTAGTTTTTACTATGCTATTATAAAATTATAAAAGGAGTGTTTATGGCTAGTGAAGTAATTGTTAAAGCTGATAAAATAAAAAAAAGAAATAATATTTTTAAAATATTAAAATTAGGTTTAATGATTCTTTTGATAATTTTAATATTTACTTTTATTATATTAAGCGTTGTGTATAAAGGCGGAAAATTTACAGTTTCTCTTGATTCAAGACTTGCTCTTGATAGTAAAATTGTTATATATGAAGATAATGAACTAAAAGAACCACAGAAAAAATTATCTGCACGTGATATGGAATTTATGGATAATATTTCAATTGATTGGCTACCAAAAGATATTGATAATCATAATGGATCACATAATGGTGAAAACTATATTGCCTATACATTTTATATTGAAAATGAGGGAGATGAAACTATTAATTACTGGTATTCAATAATAATTGATGATGTTATTAAAAATGTGGATGAAGCATCAAGAGTAATGATTTATTTAAATGGTGAAAAGACTGTATATGCTAAGTTAAATTCTTATACAAAAGTGGAAGAAATAGGAACAAAAGCTTTTTATGATAAAGACACTGCAGTTCTTGAACAAAGAAAAGATTTTTCACCAGGTATGGTTGATAAATTTACAATAGTTATTTGGCTTGAAGGAGATGATCCAGATTGCACAGATAATATTTTAGGAGGAGAAATAAAGATGCATATGGAAATAAGAGGAGAATATAAAGATGGCAAAGAGTAAAAAGAAAAGAAAAGAAAGAAAATTTAGATTATTTTATTTATTATTACTTCTTTTTGTGACTGCAATATCACTTTCAGTTTCATCTTATGCATGGTTTACTACAAATAGACTTGCAAGAGTGGATTTACTTGATGTAAATGTTAGAGCGCAAGGCGGTATAGAAGTATCTTCTGATGCAGTAAATTGGAAAGCAAGTATTAATATAAATGATTTGATTAATGCTAGAAATAATTATAGTGCAAGTTTAAATCAAATTCCTAAAACTTTAGAACCAGTATCAAGTGCTGGTAATGTTAATAATGGATTATTAGAATTGTTTTACGGAGTTGCTGAAGGAAATAGTAGTGGTAATTATATAATTAGTGCTACAAGAAGTATTGAACAGGAAGGCTTTGATGAAAACAGTAATGGTTTATTTATTGCATTTGATTTATTTTTTAAAACTAATGAAAATACAAAGTTTTATTTAACACCAGAATCTAATATAACTTATGGTGGAGATGAATCTGTTGGTATAGAAAATGCTATGCGTGTGGCTTTTATAAATGAAGGAAATATAAATACGATTAATAATATTAGTGCTATGCAAGCATTATCTACAAATGATAATAATAATGTATATATTTGGGAACCAAATTATAATTCTCATACACAAAGTGCTATTTCTAATGCACTAAATACTTATGGTTTAACAATTACTAATGATAATGAGGCTATTTTATATGATGGAGTTAAAACAAATATTAGTAAAAGTTTAAATATTTTATTAAATAATGCTAAAGAAAATTATTATCCTAATTATTTTAAAAATGTTCATATATCATACTATACTAAAACTAATTTTACCCAAAATATAGAAATATTTTCTCTTAATAAAGGGGTTACAAAAGTAAGAGTATATATGTGGATTGAAGGCCAAGATGTGGATTGTGAAAATAATGCTTCAGTTGGAAATGTAACATTAAATTTACAATTTAGTAAGAATCCAAATTAATTTACATCTTAAATTATACATGGTATAATTTTATTATAGAAAGGTGATGTAAAAGATGAAAAAAATTAAAAAAATTTTAAATAATAAATATCGTCTTTTATCATTACTTTTTTTTCTTGTTATTTTAGTAGTTTGTAATATTACGTATTTTAAAACATATTCAGAAAGAGTAATAGATTTTGCTTCAGATCCAGATTATATAGAATCACAAGTTAATGGAAATATCGTTTATATTAATGATTTAGATAGTGATTATTATTATTATATGGGTTTAAATTATACTTCTAATGATGGAACAATTCCTTCTAAAGAAAATAAAAATATTTATAATGATAATAATTTAGTTCAAGTAAAAATAACATATAAAAGTGAAGATGATGCTGGACTTAAAGGATATGTATCTCTTTTGGAAAGACAAGATACATTTATTTATTTTAAAACTATAGCTATTAATGATAATGATACTTCAGATGATTTAACTGATGATTATATTACTATTGATTTAATTGATAATCCATTTACTGATAGACCAACTGATCAAGGATTTAATGGTTGGATTTGTAAAAGTAGTAATGTTACAATTTCATATGATGATTCTTATTATGAAAGAAGTGCTAAAATACCTGTTACATATGATAATGGAAAACCAAATAAAATTGATGTGACTTTTATACCATCTTGGCTTGATGCTTCTATTGTGATGACAAATGGTTCATGGAGTTTAAGTGGTTTAAAAGAACATACGATGATTAAAATTGATTCAACTATAATTACATATGCACCATATAGTATGGCAGGTTATTATAAAAAAGTTATTTTAAGTAATGGAGATAGTTTAAGAGGATATTATTCTTCAACCGGTGCTTCTTTAGGTAGTGGAGGACCATTTAACTCAAATTGCAGTAGATGGAGTAACACTTGGAATGGTTCTGGATGTGAAGTTTATGAATTGATAACTAATGAAAATTATGATTCAAATGAGACTTATTATGAATTAAGTAATGGAAGTATGCAAGAAGTTGATGAATCTTCTTTAGATTTAGTTATTGAATCTGAAACTGTTAATGAAAAATATGAAGGCTTAAATATGGCTTCATACTATAGATTAGATAGTCTTTCATCTGGTGATTCTTTAGAGGGATATTATAGTGAAACTGGAGAAAAACTTTCTGGTTTATGTACTGCAAATTGTAATTATTATAAATTACTTCAATATTCTGATAATGTTATAATGAATGATACAGATAGTTTTTATTATCTTGCTACAAGAGATACAAATATAATTGTAGTAAATAATAATATAAGTGGTTCATGGAGTAATAATACAAATATACCTTTTACTGTAACAGGAATACATAATCAAACTAATTATGGTAGTACTTGGACTACAAATTCTGCGATTAATTGTTATGATGATGTTACTATAGAAAATGTTACGTTAACATATAGTTCAAACTATAATGGTACATATAATCCACCTACTGGTAGCTCAACAAATGGTGTTTTATTTGGAAGATATAATAATATAAAACTTGGAAGAGGAATTACTATTGGAACAAGATATTCTCTTCTTTCTGTTGTCGGAGGTAATGGAAGTACTACAGGCCAAAGTGGTAATGCTACAAAATATAAAATAATGATAGAAAGTGGAAAATATAATTCTATTTCACTTTCTACAGGAGCAAGTAATTATTCATATTCTAATATTTATATTAATAATAAAAGTATTTATGGTTCAGATTATGATCGAGTAACGCAAGATAATGAAAAATTAGATATATATTATTGTGCTTCTGGTTCTTGGTCTAGTAGTATTTATGGAAGTGATACTTCATCTACTTCAAAAGATGTTTTGTTTGATCTAACTGTAAAAAGTGGTACATTTGGTAGTTCTAAATATGATTTAACAACTGGTATTTATATTGGTGGTAGATATGGTGGTACACAATATGCCGTAAGACAAGTTAAAGTGGAAGGTGGATATATATATAATTTAATTGGTGGTCCAATTAGTGCAACTAATCGAAGCAATCAAAATGATATTTATATTTATATGACTGGTGGAAGTGTTGATATGATTACAGCAGGAGCTGGATTATCTGCAACATATGGTAATAGAATTGTTCAAGTTACTGGTGGAATAGTAAATTATAGTGTTTTTGGTGGTTCTAATGGACAGGAAGGTTCTTCTGGTGATGGTACTTTAAATGGTAGTACTTATGTTTATATTGGGGGAAATAGTGTAATTGGAAATGAAGAATACATAGAAAATAACTCAACATTATGGGGCGTGGAAGCTGGTAGTGTATTTGGAAATGGTAATGGAAATTCATCTGCTGATTCGATAGGTTCTTGTGATAATTCAACGATAATTATTGCTGAAAATGCTATAATAAATCAAAATGTTTATGGTGGTGGCAATTATGGTGCAACTGGAATAAGCAGTACTTCATCATTTTCAACAACTAATATTGTTATTAATAATGGAACAATTAAAGGTTCAGTTTATGGTGGGGGAAATAAAAATGGAGCTGGTTCTAGTGAAAAGAGTGCTACAATTTCAATTGAAATGTATAATGGTCTTATTATTGGTAGTTTATATGGCGGTAGCAATGAAGAAGGCACTATTTATGGTAATGTTAATATTTTAGTTGCAGGTGGTGAAATTTCTTCATCTGTTTATGGTGGCGGTCGTGGAGGAATTGATACTAATTCTAACGGAACTTATGTTCAAAATGATGTAAATATTATAATTGGTAATGATGAAAATCAGTATATTCCAATTATTAATGATGCTGTTTATGGTGGTAGTGCTTTTGGTACCGTTAATGGAATATCTAATTCAACTGATATAAGTACAAATAATACTTTTGTAACAGTTAATAAAGGTATAATTAATAATGTCTTTGGTGGTGGCCAAGGAAGTGCAGATTATACTCCTTATGTTTTAGGAAATACTTCTGTTATTATAAATGATGGTACTATTAATAATGTATTTGGAGGAAATGATAAAAAAGGAAGTCCAAATGGAACGATTTCAGTTACTATTAATGGCGGTGAAATTACTAATACTTATGGTGGAGGTAATGAAACTGGAGCAAGCATTACAAATGTATATTTAAATGGGGGAACTAGTACATATATATTTGGAGGTTCTAACTTAACCGGTGATGTAAGTACTTCAAATGTTATTACTACTGGAGGAAATTGTAATACATTATATGGTGGTAATAATGAAGGTGGAGTGACTACTACTACTAATGTAACAATTAATGGTGGAAATATTAATACGGTATTTGGCGGGGGTGAAAAAACTTCTGTTTCAGATAGTACTAATATTGAAATTAATTCCAATGTATCAACTGTATTTGGCGGTTCAAATAAAAATGGTGAAATACCTGTTACTAATATAACTATAAATGATGGAATAATTGCTAATGTTTATGGTGCCAATAATGAAGGTGGTTCTGTAACTGAAAGCAATATTAGTATATATGGAAAGTATATTAATAATGTTTATGGAGGAGGTCTTAAAGCAACAACCGGAACTTCAAATATAAATGCAATTTCAGGTGGAATTTCTAATATTTATGGTGGTGGAAGTGAAGCTGGTCTTACTACTTCAAATGTTAATATAGGATCACCTGTTATCGGAAATGTTTATGGAGGCTCTAATTTAAGTGGTGATGTAATAGATTCTTATATTTCAAATATCACTGGTGCGCCAGTTAATGATAATATTGATGTTTCTGTTTCTTTTGCTCAAAGTTCTCAATATCCTACTAACCATACATCAGCGCAAAATATTCAAGTTGCAATATCAAATCAAAGCTCATCAGATATTACAAATTGGAATTTATTTATTATGACAAGTGAAGGCGTCATTGGAGCTAATTGGTCAAGTGCTTATATTGAAAAAATTAATGGTGGTTATTTAGTAACAGAAAAAAATCAATATTATGGAACTAACACTATAAATAGTGGTTCAAGTTATTCATTTGATTTCCATGCTTTTTCTGATGTAGAGTATGATGATTTTGTAATTAATAATGTTTATTTTATAGGTATAGATAGTAATAATAATAAATATACATCTAAAGTAAAAGTAAATAATATTTATGGAGCAAATAATGAAGGAGGAAGCCTTACTAATTCTCATATAAATCTTACAACTGGACTTGTAGATAATATCTATGGTGGGGGTAATAAAGCAGAGTGTGCCAATACCAATGTGAACATAAGTAATGTAACTGTAACAAATTCACTTTTTGGTGGTGGTAATGAAGCAAGTGTAAATTATAGTAATGTTGCTATTTTATCTTCGACTATAGGAAGTGAAAACGTAAATGGTTATGTTTATGGTGGGGGAAATAAAGCCAGCGTAAATAATGATATTACTCTTTTAATAGATAACAATTCTTATGTTTATGGTAATACATTTGGTGGCGGAAACCAAGGAACAGTTAATGGTGTAATTAACGCAAATATTAGTAATTCTACTATTACTGAAGATATTTATGGAGCTGGAAATAAAGCTGAAGTAGGCACTGATGAAAATAAAGATGTAATAACATTAACTTTAACTAATGTTAATGCTAAAAATGTTTATGGTGGTGCTAATGCTGCACTTACTACAGGAAATATTAATTTAAATGTTAGTGCCTCAAATATTAGTCAAAGTATTTATGGTGCAGGAAATGGAATTGATTCAGTTGTATCGGGTGATACTACTGGTGAGTTAAACCCAGCCAAAGTTAATGGAAATATTAATGCTCAAATTTCAGATAATACGCAAACTACAAATGTATATGGTGGAGGTAATCTTGGACTTGTTGAAAAAAGTACAAATGTTATATTATCTTCTTCAAGTGTACTTGATAGTATTTATGGTGGTGGAAATGCTTCGGTTGTTAGACAAAACACATACGTATATTTAACAAATGCAAATATTTCTAATAGTGCTTATGCAGGAGGGAATGGTACAACTGCTATAGTTTATGGAAATACAAATTTAGATATAGATAATAATTCAAATATTACTAATCATGTTTTTGGTGGGGGAAATGCTGCTCAAACTGGTAATAATGCAAATAATAATTCTCAAAGTATTGTAAATATTGCTGGAGCAACTATTGGTAAAAATGTCTATGGTGGAGCAAATACATCTGTATTATATGGTTATACTACCCTAAATATTGGAATAGATAAGGTTACTAATTCATCTTTAATAAAAAGTGATATATTAATTGGTGGTACAGTTTTTGGTGGAGGAGAAGCAAATGCTTCAGGAAGTGAAATTTATGACTTTACTTTTATTAGTGTTACTAAAGGAATTGAAATAAATATAGATGGAAATAATCATAATAATTTTGTAATTTCTGGATCTATATTTGGTAGTGGTAATGCTTCTTCTACAGAAGGATATAGCTATATAAATATATATAATTATGGTACAAAAAATAATGTAATGCGAAATATATCAATTCAAAGAGCAAGCAAAGTTACCTTAAATAATAGTTATATTTTACTTGCAGGTGCTACTGATAGAACTAATGAATATTCAAATGTATTATTTTCATTAAGTAGATTAGATGAATTAATCTTAAAAAATAATAGTTCATTATATTTACAAACTGGTGCAAATTTAGTAAAAAAATTTAAAAGTGTTGATGAAAACGATAATATTGCATATGCAACAATTGATAATGAAAATGAAACTTTTTCTAGGAATGTAAATAATCGATTATATATGCTTGCCGGTAAAAATTTAAATATTGCTACAAATGAAAATGTTACAGAATATGGTGATGTTCTAGGTATGACCTTTTTTGGAATGTTTACTTTAAATAATGGTAATATAGTTACAGCTTTATATGATGATTATACATATAATGAAACTATTTCTTCCGGCGATATTTATTATTTTACTGATGGTAGTTATGTTTTAGGAAAACATTTGACTAATCATGATATAAAAGTAAACGGTTTTTATTCAAATTATGGTACAGAAGATAATAAAGTAGTTATTAAATATATTGAACCAACCCCTGCAGATTCGGATTTTTATATGTGGACAATTGGTGAAGTAGTTGCATCTTATGAAGTAGACTTAACTGCTTCAAAATATTCAACTTTAGGAGCTAAAGAACTTCCACTTATTAATCATACAAATCCTAATACAACATTTTCTATTTTGGGGGTAAATTTTAGTAATTTAAATGAAAATGTTGAACTAGTAGATTATAAGGATATTCCAAGAGTTGCTTCAAATGCAGAAGATGCTGATAATATATTTGGTATTAATATGAAAAATAGCACTTCAGGTTGGCTAACAAATGGAAGTAGTAATTTTATTACTGAAGGCGATGTAAATGTTACTGGTACCCTTGATTATATAAAAGAAAATCAAAATAGTGTACCATCATTTGTGTTTTATTTATATCATTCTAAAAATATCAAAAGTTCTGGTGATATGGGAAGCATTACAATCTCTTTAGTGGCTATTACCCCAATTGATGATTTAAATAATGATGTAGAAAGAATTAATATTAATGTAAATTTATCAAAAGCATTATATAATACAAATGATTATGAAGGTACTATTACACCAGGAAAAAATTATGAAATGTTTGCAACAAGTAGCGTAAATATAACAACTAAGTCAAGTTTTTCAACATATTATTCATTATATATGGAAAGTGATACAAGTCCATATAAAGCTGGATATTATCGAAGTCTTGTATCAACATATGTCCTTCCTGTTGATACAAAAATAACAATGATTGATTTACATGACACTCAAAATCCAATATATTATTATTATATTGTAGATGAGGCAATGTATAGTCAAACTAGTGCTGAATATAATTTATATCAAGAATGCTCGTATAAATTATCTAATTTTATTAAAATGGGTAGTACATCAAGTAATAATAAATATAATGATAGTCAATTTAATAATAATTATTATGATTCAAATACTAAAATTGCTGATGAAGAATTTATTTTTATAATTGATTTTAAAGATACTAATATTACCGAAAATGTAAGCGATAAAACTTTATTAATAGAACTTAGAAATAGTGATGATCAAACATTAATTAGTGTGTTAGGTATTGAACAACAAACATTAAAATATTCTTTATATACTTCTTCTGATGCATCCATTGATTTAACAGGAACAATAGATAAAACTAATATTTATTTATCTGATCGTGCTCTAATGACTATAACAAATGATTTTGTTGAAGAAGGTATAGTTAAAGATACTACTTATAATGATGAAAAATTAGGACTTAAAATATCCATTTATGATGAAAATAATAATTTATTAAGTGCTCAAGATTTAATGGGTGTAAGTTTTACTTATAAAGGTGCAACTTATTATCCAAATTCAAGTGGTATTACTAGAATTAAAATAAGTGATAAAATAGGTAATGTATTAAGTTATATTAATTTTGATACGGGTACAAGTAGCCTTGCAACTGGAGATTATAAAATAGTTTTAGAGGCTTTTGCAAGCTACGATGGTATATACTATAGTAATACATCACCAACGCAAATTGAATTTAATGTTCATATTATAGATACACCTTATGGTCTTAAAGTTAATGCTAAAGATAATATTATGTTTGTTGATAAAACTACAGGTAATACATATCTTGGTAATAATTTTTATTTATTTAAAGTATATTATAATTCTAATTTAACTAATCCAAATTTAAGAATTAAATTTTTAAGAAGAAAATATGATAGTGTATATACTTATGAATATGAAGAAGTTGATCTTAAAAACTATGTAACAAATAATTTTGCAAATACTCTAGATCCAAATGAATATATTTTATCCACTAATCCATTAAATGATGTAGAATATAATTTAATGATGAAAGATAATCTTGTAAGTGGAACTTATAAAATATTAATAAGTTTATATGATGAGGATACTAAAATAGGCGATACATATGAATATATGATAATAAAATAGAAAGGAAGTAAAAATGACACAAAAAGAAATAGAAAGTCTAAGTGATAATGAACTAATTATATGTTTAAAGGAATTAGAAAATTTCTTGAAATCTTTGGAAAACGAGGTAAAAAATGCTTAATGAATATTTAAAAAAATTAGAAACTTATAAAGAAATGCTTTCGGCGCTTCCTAAAAATAATGATAAAAATAAAAAAATATATACTGAAAAAATTAATGAAATAATACTTGAACAAAATGAAATAAAAAATAGTATTATTAAAGAAATAAAAAAAAGAAAAGATGAATATTGTAATGTAAATAAAAATGAAAAGTTATCTTCATTAAATAGTGATATTTTATCTTTAAAAAATAAAATTATATTATCAAATCCATATGCTTCTGCCTATGAAAAAAGTCATTTAGATAAATATTTATATAATTTAACTCATTATTATAAAACTGATTTAGATAATATTAATAATACTTTAAAATGTATTTTTGATGTATTTAGTAAAGCAAATATATTATTAACACAAGATAGCTTTAATTATAGTTATTATACAAATGAGATTATGAAATCTTATATAGAAAATGGATGTATTACTAAAAATATATTTGATTCTTTTTATTGGAAATGTCCTGATATAATTACTCATATATCTTTAAATTTTAAATATTTATATTATTTAAATGAAAAAAAATTTAATAACTATTACAATAATTTAAATGTAGAAAATGTAGTAAATCTTTATAAAGATTTACTAACTACTTACGAAAATTTATTAGAAAGCGATAAATATACTATTTTAAATAGTTTAATCAATAAAACTAAAAATGTTAAAGA
>JBJFGY010000008.1:0-17405 GCA_051893155.1 Bacilli bacterium | reverse complement strand
ACTTTTTCCATACCATCTTTAAAATTTGTTAATTTATGATTTTATCCTGGCTTATTAGCCTATTTTATAATTTCTAAATCTTTTAAATAATAATGAACAATTTTTTTAACATAAAAATTTCTTCTGCTTGCTTGTTTTATAAATCTAATTATTATATAATTTAAACAGGAATATTTGATGTGAGTGTCGTACTCCAATCTTGTGAAAGAAAGGAGGGATACAATGAAGAAAAGAACTTTTATAATAAAAGTCCTTCGTCTTATTGCTATCATTTTATTACTCCTTACCTTATTGGTAATAGCAATAAAAATATGACACTCTTTCATCTCTGATTGAGTGTCGATACTAAGTTTTTAGAGGCGACATTCACTTGTAGAATCAAATGTTCCTCTTTTTTTATTTTATGCAAATTTTCTTTCTTGCATACTAATAATAGCATAATTTATTTATATTGTCAAAAAAGGCAATTATTCTTGTTCAATATTATGTCAATAAAAAAGGCTTTTATATCCTATTCTTTAATTTCTAAATCTTTAAGTTCACCACTTTCAGTTAATACTTTGTTAACCGCATCAGTGGCATTTTTTATTTTATCTGAACAAAATTTTGCAAGTTCCATTGCTTCACTATATTTTTTTATTGCATTATCTAAATCTACATTACCACTTTCAAGTTCTTTAACAATTATTTCTAATGATGAAAGTGCTTCTTCAAAAGTTTTTTCTTTCATTTTTTTACCTCCATAACTTTTGCATTTATTGTACCTTTACTTAAGGTTATATTAATTAAATCATCTTTTTTTACATCTTTTACATTTTTAATTACTTTATTATTATTTTTTACAATACTATAACCTTTATCTAAAATATTTAATGGATTTAAATGGTTTAAACTATTTATTAATAATGATAATTTTTTTTCATTATTTTGAATTAAAAGTAAAGGATTTTTAATAATATAACTTGATATTATATTTTCATATTCATGAGTCTTACTTATAATAATTTTATTTATATTAACTTTTAAACTATCTATTAAATTATCTAGTTTTTGTTCTTTTATTTCATACATACTAAATGGATTTTTTAAAATATAACTTCTTTTAAATCTTTCAAGCATTATAAATTTTTGATTTACCATATTTTTAATATTTTTATTTAATCTTATTACATAATTATTTATAAGAGTTTGCGTATCAAGAATTGTTGGAACAGCCATTTCAGCTGCCCCAGTAGGAGTTGGAGCTCGAAGATCTGCGACAAAATCCGCTATTGTAAAATCTATTTCATGACCTACAGCACTTATAATAGGTGTTTTACAGTTATATATTGCTCTTGCAACAACTTCTTCATTAAATGCCCATAAATCCTCAATTGAGCCACCACCACGGCCAACAATAATTGTATCAAGTCCAAACTCATCAGTTCTTTTAATTTGCCTTACGATATTATCTTTAGCATCAGCACCTTGCACAAGAGTTGGAAATAGTATTACCTGACAAATCGGAAAACGTCTTTTAATTGTAGAAACTATATCTTTAACTGCTGCGCCAGTATCTGCTGTAATAACCCCAATTTTCTGAGGATATCTAGGTATCTTAACTTTATGTTCATTATTAAATAAACCTTCAGCAGCTAAACGTTTTTTTAACTTTTCATATTCAATAAATAGTCTTCCTATTCCATCAAGTTCCATTTTATCAACATATATTTGATAACTTCCTGAAGAAGGATAAGCACTAATTCTGCCTTCTACTAAAACCTGATTACCATCTACTGGATCAAAATTTAAACTAGAAGCACTACTATAAAACATAACAGCATTTATTCTTGAGTTATCATCTTTTAAAGTAAAATATAAATGACCTCTTGAATGTCTTTTAAAATTTGATATTTCACCTTTAACATAAACTTTATTTAAAAAATAATCATTATCCAATATATTTTTTATATAATTATTTATTTGTGATATTTCTAAATATTTATGATCCATGTTAGCCTTCTTTAACAATTTTATCTAATACGGCATTTATTATTTTTCTTACATTTTCATCACTATATTTTTTAGATAATTCTATAGCCTCATTTATAACGACAACTTCTGGTGTATCTGTATATAAAATTTCATAAATTGCCATTCTAAGAATAGCAGCACCTGTTTTATCAATTCGATCAATAGTCCAATCTAACATATAATTATTAGCTTTTTTATCTATTTCGTCTTTATAAGTTATAACTCCATAAACAATTTGTTTAACAAATTCATTATCTATTTCAACATTATCTTTAATAATTTTATCTACATCATAATTTATTTTTTGACTTATAGCAATATCTATTTGATATAAAATAATCATTATTTTTTCTCTTAATACACTTCTTTTTAATTCCATACCTACTCCTTAAACACTAATTAATAATACCATATTTAAAAAAATATTAAAATCCCCTTTTAATATTTTCATCTTGTAATTGCATTAATCTATTATACTCTTTTTTTAATTTTTCTATTGTTTGATCTATTTTTAAAATTTCTATTTTATTATACTTAATTTCATCAAAAAGTTCACTTGCTCTCATATGATCCATTATTTCATTATTAATCATAAATTCAATTTTTTGTATTTCATCAATAAGTTCATCTTTATAATATATTAGATCATATAATTGCATTTGCAATTCATTAATTTTTTCTAAATATTCATCACTATCTACATCATACATATTTCTTAATTCATCATCAGTAAGTAACATTATGTTATCTGGTTCATTATATTTATTGGCAATATCTTCTTTTTTCATACTCTACCTTTTCATTTTTTCATTATTATATTCCATAGCAATAATTTTATTTTGAATATATTTGTCATATTTAATTAGATCATCAAGAAATTTTTCATATATTTCTTTTTTTAAATATTTTTTATATTTATAATTTAATGTATCTTTTAACTTAGTTATTTCATCTAAACAAATCATAAAATCACTTGCAGATGATTCATCATTAAGTGTTGAAATAAACATAATTAATTTTTTATAATTAGTTAAATATTTTTTCATAAATATTTTATTTAAAGCATCTATATCAAAAATAATAAATGATTTTAAATTACCATTATTTTTAGGATTAAATTCATAATAATTTTCTTGATTTAAATTTTTAATTATCTTATTACTTTTATTTATTTTTAAAATATAATTACTCATTTTTATTACTCCATAAGATCTGGTCTTTTTTCCATTGTTTTTTTCTTTTGATTTTCTTTACGCCAAACTTCAATTTCTTTATGATTGCCATTAAGCAAAACCTTAGGTACTTCAAGGCCACGATAAACTGCGGGTTTTGTATACATTGGAAAATCTAATAAATTGTCATTAAAACTTTCACTTTCTAAACTTTTATTATTAATAACTCCAGGAAGTAATCTTGTTATTGCATCAATCATACACATCGCAGGTACTTCACCGCCAGTTAAAACAAAATTTCCAATTGAAATTTCTTCATCTACTAAAGTAGTAATTCTTTCATCAAAACCTTCATAATGTCCACATATAAAAATTAAATGTTTTTTTTCTGATAAATCAATAGCTTTTTTTTGATTAAATGTTTTTCCTGAAGGAGTAAGTAATATAATATAACTATCCTTTGTTTTAATCTTATCAATGCATTCAAAAATAGGTTCACACCTAATAAGCATGCCTGCACCACCACCATAAATAGTATCATCAACTTGACCATTTTTAAGAGGTGTATAATCTCTAAAATTAATTAAATTAATATGAGTTTTTTTACTATCTATTGCTCTTTTAATAATAGACTCAGTTAAAAAACCCTCAAACATATTTGGAAATAAAGTAAGTACATCAATTTTCATTTAATTCACCTATATTTTTTACATATATAATATTTTTTTCTAAATTAATTTCTTTTACATAATTATCGATAAGAGGAATAATTAATTTATTACATCTAATATATGTGTATTTTTTATTATATAATACTTCCGTTACTTTTCCAATAAAAATATTTTCTTCATAAACATCCATATTAAGAAGCTGTCCAATTAAATAATCATCTATTTTTAATTCATTAACATTTACATAAACTTCTTTTTTTAAAATATCATTTGTCTTTTCAATTGAATTAATATTTTCAAAACCTATTATTTCATATTTATTATTTTTTTTAACAGAGGAAATAATATATTTTTTATTATCTATATATAAATTATTACCTATTTTAAAAATATCTTCTTTATGATTAGTTTCACTAATTATTTTAACTTCACCATTTATGCCAAAAGGGCCAGAAATATAACCAATAAATATTAATTTCATACATTTTCCTCCTTAAAAAAATTATTAGGATCTTTAAAACATATAAATTCATGACTAACTCCGTTTTTAAGACTTAATATTACATGATATGATTTAATTACTTTAATTCTTTTTATTGTATCATAATTTTCATGTCTTAACGAATCACTTGCATCCGTAACAAAATCATCAATAAGTTTATCTTTTATAAAATGATATGGTTCTATTTCAAAATCTATTTTTTGAATTTCACTAAATTTAATTTTTTGATTTAAAACTCTTGTTTTTTCTTCAATAGCTAAATTAATAATATTATTATCCACTGTAAAAAGTAAATTACTTGGTACTTTAACATCTATACCTTTTAAATAAATACCTTTTAAATATTTTTTGTTCTTAGGTACTTTTATTACATTATATTTTATTACATCATTACTTTTATATAATAGAAAAATAATTATTAATATTATAATTACCGGTATAATAAAATCCAAAATTTTCATAACCTACCTATTAAATACTTCATACATAATAATTGAACTTGCAACAGCTGCATTTAAGCTTTCACATTTTTTATTCATATTAATATAAATAAAATCATCACATTGTTCTCTTACTTCAATGCTTATTCCTTGTCCTTCACTACCAATTATAAATGCACTTTTATTATTTTCAATTGTCTTAATATTTTTTCCTTTTTTTACATCAGTACCATATATTGTATATTTTTTTTCTTTTAACATAGGAATAATTGAAAGCAAATTATCTTTAATTAAATTAATATTAAAAATCATTCCCTCACTACTTCTTATAACTTTATCATTATAAAAATCAACTGTATCTTCACTTACAATAATAGTCTCAAAATTAAAAGCTACAGCACTTCGAATAATAGTTCCCAAATTACCAGGGTCTTGAATATGATCTAATATTAATACGTTTCCTTTTATATCATCTGGCATTAAAAATTCACATACAGCCATTATTTTACTCGGTGTCGTAAGTGTGCTTATTCTTTTCATTACGTCAATAGTTACATTATAAGTCGGTACTTCATATTCGATATCTTCAGTTGTAATTATTTCTTTTACAATACCTTTTTTTAAAGCCTCAGAAACTAAATGCTCACTTTCTACTATAAAAAGATGCTCTATATCACGATATTTTTTCATTTTAAGTTTTGCCCAATAGATAACCTTAGGATTTTTTATACTAGTTACTTTCATTTTCTTAATTCCTTTCTAGCTTCTTTATAATTTGGATAAGCAAGAGATACAATATTCCAAAAATTTTTTGAATGATTTCCTTCATAAAAATGAGCCATTTCATGTATTATTACATAATCAATTAATTTTATATCTTTTTTAATTAATTCCTTATTTAAAGTAATTACATTATCTTTACGATTACAAACTCCCCATCTTGTTTTCATCTGCCTAGTTTTTAATTTAAAATCAGGTAAATTATTAAAACAATTTTTACATATACTAACTTCTTCTTCAAAAATGCGCTTAATTTCTTCTTCTGTATATTTATTTAATTCATTTTCATTTTTAGCATAAATATAATCACCATTTATATATACATTATCAATATTATCATTAAATTCAACATTATATTTTTTACCAAGTAAATGATACTCACTATTATATAATTTTTTCTCTAAAGATTTTTGATACATTTTATATATTGCTTCTTCATTTTTAAATATTAATTTTTTTATTTCTTCTTTAGAGACTTTTTTAGAACAAGTTACAATTAAAATACCATTTTCATCAAAACGAAAATAGATATTTTTATTATTTTTATAAATAATATTTACATAAATGTCTTGATCTTTAATATTTATATTCATATCTTTATTTTATCAAAATAAGCATATAAAAACAAGAAGTTAAGATTTCTTCTTGCTTTTAGAACTAGTTTTTTTTAAATTTTCATTAATAGATCTTAATAAAAGAATTTCTTCACTAACATTTTCTTCTTTTTTAGTTTCTTCTTTTTTAGAATTATCTTCTTTTTTTATTTTTTTTAATGTTAATTCATCAATTTTATTAATAAATTTAATTACTATAAATATACAAAATGCAATAATTAAAAAATCAATTATATTTTGAATAAATAACCCGATATTTATAGTTGCATTATTAACTTTAAATGATATAGATGAAAAGTCGATACCTCCAATTAAAATACCTATTATTGGCATTATAATATCATTTACAAGTGAGGAAACAATTTTACTAAAAGCACCACCAATTACAACTCCAACTGCAAGATCTACTACATTACCTTTTGATATAAATTTTTTAAATTCACTTATAATCTCATTCATCTTCTTTTATTACCTCAATTTTTTTATTAAAAACTATATTAATACATATTATAATAACTAATACAGAAATTATATAACCAATTGTAAAATGAACATTTTTGGTAAACAAAACTCCAAAAAGAGTAAATATTAAACAAACTATATAACTACCATAATATATTAATGATAAATTAGTTTTAAAATTATATTTTTTTAAACTTTTAAACTGAGACTCTAAATCAATAAATGAATCAATTAATATAATAAAAAATAATATTACACATATAATACCAAATACTTTTGCAATACCTAATAAAAATGATAAATCAAACATATCATTTTGAAGTATAGTTATATTTTGTGAACTTTTATAACCAAAAAATTCATATCGATATTGTATCCATCTAATATTAAATAATAAAAATGAAACAATATATGCAATAATATCAGCCATTGAATTTTTTTTCTTTAAAAAGTTTAAATCAATAGTAATTTTTTCTTCATTTATTTCATCAAATTTAGATTTTTCTTTTGGTATTTCTTCAACATCTACTTTTTTTATTTTTTCTTCTTTTTCATTAATAGACTTTTTTTCTAAATTCTTTTTACTATTATCTTTTTTTATAGTAGTTTTTTCTTTTTTAGTAGAACTTTCTTTTTTTAATGAAGATACATTATTTTTAGATTTACTAGTTTTTTCATTTTTTTCATCTATTACTTTTTTTTCATTATTAGTTTTCTTTTTAACTTCTTCCATTTTCACTACCTCTTTCTATATCTATTATACAACATATATCTATTTTTACAAAAGAAAAAAGTAAATTTACTTTTTACTTTTTGTTAAAACTTTGCTTCGGATATTTTTTCTTGGATTTTCAAAATCATATTTTCGTACGTCTTTTTCGTCAAATATCATTGGTTCTACATCTAAATATTCAATATTACCTAAATCATTATAATAAATTGTTATAAAATAATTTCCCATTAAATTAGGTAATTCATTTTTCATCATAAAATTAGATTGGTCAACATTACATGGCGCTAATACTAAATGAATATTACGATATAACATATAATATACTTTATGATAATGACCTCTTATCGAAAGATTAGGTTTTGTTTTTGATTGCATTTGATCAATTCCATTTTGGGGTTTAGTCGAATATATTTTTGAAGTTCCGCCACCTGGGTGAAATAGTTCAACCTTACATTTATCAAAATAAACAAATGCTCTATCTTGACCTAAATATTCAAAATCATTTCTTCTTTTTTCTATTTCTTCTCCTAAAACGACACCATAATTAAACTGATGGGTTTGATCATGACTTCCAGCAATTGCGTGCCATTTAACTCCAGGATATTTTGGTAAGTTTTCTACCACATAATCAATTTGTCCAGTAGCACCATATAAAAATACTTCATTAACATGATTAGGCCTTATTCTTGAATAATCGCCATCAGTAATATCTCCGATATGATAAAAATCAGTTATACCACGATTATAGGCTTCATATGCGCTAGTATTAACCATTGAAGGCTGACACCATATACTACCATAATGAGTATCAGAACATACAAATATTTCTTTTTTATGAAGTTCTTCTTTTGGAGGTTTTACTTCATTATCATGTTTTTTTTGAAATACTTTTTTTATAAGTAAGGTACCATTTTCCTCTACGATATCTATAGGTCTACCATATTGTTTTAATACTTCAATAATACCAAATAATTCTTCATCAGATACTTCAAGTTTATTTCTGAGTTCCACAAAACTTTGTTCTTTTTTTAAAAGTTTATATATTTTTTCAATACTACTAAAATATTCATGTTTATTTTCACTTGTTTCATTTAAATTAATTAAAGATGAACCATCATAAGTAGCATTTAATTTTTTAGTAGTTAAATAACTTTCTTTACTTGGAACATAATAAGGTAAAACGGTTGGAATAAGTCTTTTTAATTTACCTTTTTTTGTATAACTAATATCGACAATTAAAGATCCAATTGTATTAGTTTGATCACTTGAAATCATTTTTGGAGTTCTAGCAACGACAGATGGTATAGAAAATATTTGTGTATCACGAATCTTTGGAAAATGTTGACATGATAAAGTTCCACTTAAAAATATTGCATCATAATCTTCATAACTTGACATACTTCGACTATACTTTTGAGGTGGATAAGCAATAGTATATGCATCACCTTTTTTAAGTTGTTCTACTTTAAATGAAACATCATTAAAATATATTTTACAACTTTTGGGTCCTAAATAAATCATATCATCACGATTTCTAGCAATATATTCACCAACATTTAATTTTTTAGAACATTTATGATCATTTTTACCAGTAATAAATAAAGTTTTAATGCCCTCAACTTTAGGAAAGTATTCTATTAAATGATTAGCTTGAGATATTTCATCATTAGTTATTAAACTTTCACCAAATTCTAAAGCATCATTGCCTTTATAAGGACCCTCTAAAAGATTACCGGCAAGTATAACATATTTAACTCCTTCTTTAGCAAATTTTTTATATAAATCATTTAAAATAGCAATTTGTTCTTTTTTAGAACCAAAACGAGTATCGGCTATAAAAGCAACTTTTGTATTACTATTAATATCTTCTTTTATATAATATGAATTTTCTTTGGAAAAATCAGGATGATCATTTATTATGACATAAGCATCTTGATTCTTTTCATAATAAGATATATTAAGTCCTTCATCTTTAAGTTTTTTAATAATACCAAGTACCTCAAGTTCACTAATTTGATATTTGTTTGCAAGAGATGATACAGTTTTTTCTTTAACTATATCATTTTTAATTAATTTTTTAATTTCTTCAACATTATTCATCTTCATTTGTTAAAAAGAGCATAATTAAATTTATGCCCTTCTTATTCTCCTATCATCTTAAGTATAATTTATTTTATTATTTTTTTCAATAAAAATTTATATTTTTTGACCTTTTTCAGTTAACTGTGTCTAATAAAATTTTACTAGTTGATTGATAGGAGGTTTTATTTTGAATAATTGAACAATAAATGAAATTAATAAAAGAGATTTAGATAAAGTTTTCTTTTCTTTCTCTATTCTCTCTCAAGATGTCTTTTTCAACTTTGGTAATGACTATATTAAAAAAAGAACTATTTACACTATTATCGGTTGTAACATTAATGGAGTTAGAAAGTATATTACTTCTATTTTTGATGACGAATATACTAAATCTTCTGATTGGTATAATCTTCTTCTTTCTTTTAAAAAAAGAGGTTTAGAATACATTTTCTACGTTTCTATGCCTAATAATCAAATTATTAAAAACACTTTCAACTTAGCTTTCCCTAACATTTCTTACTTTTACTCTTGTTCTAGTATTATGAATAAGTTATCTCACTATATGTCTTGTTCTTATTCCAATAATATTTTTAATCATTTAAAACATATTTATCTTTCTAATGATATCAATGAGTTTAACTTTAGAAAAAATGAATTATTTCTTTTGTATCAAGATTCTCCTTTTATAATTGATATTCTCAACAAAGAATTTAATTATTTTTCTTCTTTTCTTGATTACCCTCTATTTCTCCGAAAACATATCATTTCTTTCTATTTTATTAGAGATTTTAATAAAACTTTAAATGTTATTTCCCATTCTCAAACTAGTTTTTCTAATATTAGTGAATTTGAAGAAAAACTTATTACTACTATTAAATCCTTTGAATTAAAAATGTATTCTTCTAAAAAGGAATGGAATTCAATTATTTCTTATTTATATAAAGATTATAAGGAGTTGCTTTTATGTGTACTTTAAGTTATAATAACAACCAATTTAAAGGGGTTTGGGTTATGAATAATGATTTTATTAATGCTCTACAAAACATATTATTAAATTCTTCTAACAATGAATTTAATTTTCTTTATGATAATATGAGTTCTTATCAAAAAGAAATTTTTGACAATATGAAAACTGATATGGAATTTCTTAAAAATTATACTCTATCAGATCTTATATTTGATTTTGATTCTAGATTCATTGAATCTATTCTATCTCTTGAGTTAGATTTATATTTAAAAGAATGTAAAAAAAATAATATTGAAAACAAAAGAAATGGTTCTACCAAAAATATTACTATTACAACTTCTAATAAAACATTAAATTTTAATCGTCCTAGGCTTAGAAATGAAGCTAATTTTGATTCTACACTTATTCCTAAAAGAACTAGAGTTTTAGACGATTTAACTGATAATATTATTCTTTTATATTCTAAAAATAACTCTGTTAATGATATAAAGGATATTTTATCTTCCATGTTTAATATTAATTTATCTACTGGTTTTATTAGTAATATTACTCAATCTATTCAGGATCAAGTTTTAGCTTGGAGAAATAGAGATTTAAATTCTTGTTATTTTGCCTTAAACATCGATTGCATGTATATCACTATACGTGACAACAAAAACCTTTTATCCCACGATATTCCAGTATACATTGCTGTTGGAACAACTCTAGGTGGACACAAAGAAATAGTTGGTATGTATTTGGGTAATGAAGATTCTAAAAAAAATATAATTGATTCATTATACGAAACTGATATATCAGAATCTAAAACTTTTTGGTTAGAAGTATTTAATGATTTAAAAGATCGTGGAGTAAAAGAAATATTATATATTATAAGCGATGGAGTTACTGGAATTAAAGACGCAATTAAAACAGAATTTCCAAATGCTTTTTATCAAAGATGTGTAGTTCACATTGTAAGAAATTTAAAAAAATATGTAAACAAAAAGGATTCATATATTATAAGCGATTTCAAAAAAATATATACTTCTAATGATAAAATCTCTGCTAACTTATATTGGAATGAATTTAAAGAAAAATATAAAGAAAATAAATCAGTAATGAAACATGCAAATAAATATATTGAAGAGATAATGCCTTTATTTGATATACCTTTAAATATTCGAAAATATATTTATACAAATAATATTGTTGAATCAGTTAATTCAAAAGTCCAAAGAGGATTTTATGGTAGAGGTGCACTACCTAATGCAGACTCTGCAATAAATATAATATATGTAAACTTATTAGAATTAGAAAAAAAATGGAACAAATCAAAAGTATCTAATTGGAATAATATATTCAATGAAATACAAATAGTACATAAAGATATCTTAGAAAAATATATGTAATTATTTATACTTGTTCTACCTTTTGCTACCGTATTTAAATTTATTTCAATTCCTCTATTTGTAATTGGACCCCAGCCATATTTCATTACTTAGTTGCAATCTTCTTTCAAGACGATTACTAACTAAGTATTATGAAATTTGTCTGCCCATTACAAATAGATTTTCTCGACATAAAATTAAATACTAGTTTACTAAAATACAATAATATAGAATTTATTAAATGATAATAAAAATAGTAAGAATTAAACTTTCTTACTATTTTGTGTGTTTAATAATGTTTTTATTGACAACTATAACCTACTATGGTTAAATAATGTTACATTTATTGGAATTCTATATTTTATTTATATAGAGTTTTATAGTAACTTTTTGTTGAAAGACACAGTTAAGTTAACGAGGCCTACCTTTCAATCCCTTTATTTATTTATGTTTTATCAAAAGTGTCCGTCAATCAGTCTATCAAATATGGTGAAGTATATGACCCATCTCCTGAGGCATACCCGGTGCCAGGTTTTAAGGAAACGGACGGCCGGGCCCCGTACGAACTGTCCATGTTGCTTTTACTCATGCGACCCGCACTATTGACATAACGCCCGACAGCGCTGAAGGTGCCGAAGCCGCTAGGGGAACCCAGCCAATAATACTGCCCTGTATTTAAATAATATGTACTTGTGTCTGTATTTTTTGAAGCTAGCCACAATTCTGGTGTAGTAAGTAAGCCAACTGGATATTTAAGTGGCGCTTTTGAGTTTTCTACCCTAAACTGATCTAACTCATTTGCACATACTAAACTATAATTTTCATTATAATTTTTAAATTGTGCAGAATCTGAGCTACTTCCTCCATTTGGATTCCATCCCCCTAAGTCTGTTATACTTCGGTCATTACAAAATGTTGTATCTTCTAGATAAGATGTATATGATGTCATATTATTTTCATACCAAGTTTCTATATATGTTTTCATAGTTGAATCAGTTTTATTTACATCATCTGCATAAAGCATTTCATTTAAAGCATCACTTACTGATTTACCACCTGTAAGTGTTATATAATATGCAGTTGAAGAATTAGTATAATATACATAATATAAAGACGAGCAAGTAGTATCAGTTGTTAAACACGTATAATGATTATTACTTATTGTATTATAGCCACTAGACCAAGAAGAAACTGTCATTGTATCAGTAAGTGTATACGTGCCATCAGAATAAGTAAATGA
The DNA here is from genome assembly GCA_051893155.1 of Bacilli bacterium. Taxonomy (GTDB): domain Bacteria; phylum Bacillota_I; class Bacilli_A; order RF39; family UBA660; genus UBA6448. Next base: position 4,365 of record JBJFGY010000008.1, on the reverse strand, counting down.
ATTGCCAAATACAATATTAGATAATGCTGAACTTGATTTATATGAATAAGTATACACTGTATTATACATATATCCGACATAGGCTGGGGAATTAATACTATTAAATTTACTTTTTCCTATTTGGGAAGCCTCTCCTGTATTATTACATGAACCATCAGTTTGAACACCATTATAAATTAGTTTTACTCCCCCAGTATCGGTAGTTCTTACTATTTTCCAGCAAAAGCCAGCAAAAAGTACATTATTATCTTCTACAGCACCATTATAATAATATACTGGGTTTGCATAAGTATCTGATCCATCACCATCATAAAGTTTTACAAATGTATTTCCTTCAGTATATTTTTTTCTTACTAAAGAATAAAGAGTATTATCTTCCTTACTATCACATGATAAATTATCTGCATATATTTTACCAGTAAAACTTTTTCCTTCAAGCTGAGATTGCGATAAGCTTAAATTATAATACTTACCTATAAATTTATAACTTTGGGTATTTTCGTAACCAACACTTGATATTTGCACGCCACTTATTAATACTTTTTTAGCTCCTACTGTGCTTGTTTTTTGAGTCCAGCCATTAGAAGTATTATAATCAAAATTAGTTTCATCTTGATAATAATTAGTTCCACTATTAGATACAACTTGCATTGTTATTTCTTTATCAGCTCCACTTGTTTTATAAGTTGTTCCATCACCATAAATATTACTAGATAAATCATATTCAAAAACTATATCAAAACTGCAAACAGTAAGAACATTATTATGTCCTTTTAACGAAACATTTAATACCGCCTCATTTTTAGCGGCTTCCACTTCATCATTTGAATTTATTGGATTCATATTTAAAGCAGGAACTTGTAAATTTAAAAAAGTTGCATCTGAAACAAAAGTAGCTTCCCCTGGATCTTCAGTAATAATATTTACCGCTAAATTATTATTTACATTAATATTAAAAGATCCAAAATAGGCAAATGCTGCTGATGCTACTATTACAAGTAAAAATATAGAGGATAATATAACTATTAATTTATTATTTTTTTCCATATTAAAATTTCCTTAGTCTTACTTAAATATCATAGCATAAAAAAATTATTTTGTATATTTATTTTTTGACATTTGTTAAAAATTATGCTAGTCTATAAATAGTTATTACCCAGTAGCCAAGCGGTAAGGCATCAGGTTCTGGTCCTGACATTCCATGGGTTCGAATCCTATCTGGGTAACCATTAAAAATAAGAGCAATTTTTGCTCTTTTTTTAAAATCTTATTGGATTAAAAGTTATTTCTACATTTATTTTTGAGTTTAATATATAATTATTATCTACTATAGAAAGTATTTTATATAAAGTATCATCTTTTGTATATTTAATAATAATTTGATAATGATAAACATTATTTATCTTAAAAACTGATGCTGGCGTTGGGCCATAAATAATCGTATTATTATTTAAATTATCTTTTAAATATTTTTTTATTTTATTACTTTCTTTACCAAGTATATCATAATCTTTACCTATTATTTTTACAAGTACAATATATGAATATGGAGGATAAAAAAGTAAATGTCTAATATTTAGTTCATATTTAAAAAAGTTCTCATAATCATTTTCTTTTACAAAATTAAGTACTTTATTATCTGGATTATATGTTTGAATTATAACTTCCCCTTTATTTTCTCCTCTTCCAGCTCTTCCTGAAGTTTGATATAAAAGAGCAAATGTTTTTTCATTAGATCTAAAATCAGGTATATTTAAAGAAGTATCTGCATTAATAATACCAACTAAAGTAACATTACTAAAATCAAGTCCTTTACTTATCATTTGAGTTCCAAGTAATATATCATATTTTTTATTGGAAAAATCATCTATTATTTTTTGATAACTACCCTTTTTTGTTGTAGTATCTTGATCCATTCTAATAACTTTTGCATTATTAAATAATTCATGTATTTTTTCTTCAACTTTTTGAGTACCAAGTCCTAAATAATTTAATGCTTTTTCATGACATTTTGGACAACAATCTTCTTTTTTTATTACATATGAGCAATAATGACATCTTAAATTATTTGTAGTTTTATGATAAGTTAAAGTAATATCACAATTTGGACATTTATAGGTAAAACCACAATTTGAACAAGTAATAAAAGTTGAAAAACCTCTTCGATTTAAAAGAAGTATTATTTGCTCGTGTTTATTTAATCTATCATTTATTTTATTAATTAACTCTTCTGAAAAGATATTATCTTTACTTTTTTTCATATCTACTAAAACAGTTTTAGGAAGTAATTGCCCATTTGCTCTATTTTTTAATTCTACAAGTTTATAAACGTTTTTATAAGCTCTTGCTTTAGATTCTAATGAAGGAGTTGCACTTGCTAGTATTAAAGGAATATTATTAATATTAGCGCGATATTTTGCAACTTCTATTGCATCATATCTTGGACTAGACTCTTGTTTATAACTATCAGAATGTTCTTCATCAATTATTATTAAACCTAAGTTTTTAATTGGAACAAATATACTTGAACGTGTCCCTACCACAATAGAAACTTTATTATGGTATATTTTCATATATTCATCATATTTTTCGCCAACAGAAAGACCACTATGAAAAATAGCAACTTTATTACCAAATCTTTTATAAAATCTTTGAACAGTTTGCGTAGTTAAACATATTTCAGGTACTAAAACTATTACACTTTTTTTATTTTCAAGTGTTTTATCAATAAGAGACATATAAACTTCTGTTTTACCTGAACCAGTTACACCTTGAAGTAAAAAAACATTATAACTATTTAACTGTTTAGATATAATATCATATGCATTTTTTTGTTCCTCATTTAATGTAATATTATTAACTGCATTTTCATTTATATTAATTCTATTTACCTTTTCTTTTACTTCTTTTAAAATACCTTTATCAATTAATACTTTTAAACTTGGAGAACTAATATTTTTTCTTAATACTTTTTTTTCATTTAACACTTTATCAATTATTTCAATTTGTTTTTTACTTCTTTGGTTTTCACATATATATTTACTTGCTTCATTAAATGATACATTTAAAGTAATATATACATCATATTTTTTATAATCTTTAATATTATTTGATATTTTAAGTGCTGGTGGAAGCATTACTTCAATAGCACTAATTAAGGGACATAAAGTAGTTTCTTTTAAATAATAAGCAAGTTTTAATTGTTCATTATTTATAATAAAACTATCATCAATATTTAATATTTCCTTCATTTTAAAATCTTTTTTATCATTATTAATATTTAATACTATTCCATTAATAACCCCATTATTAAAAGGAACTATAACTTTCATTCCAACCTTAATTTTATTTTGAAATTTATTAGGTACTATATAAGAAAATACTTTATCAAGTTTTTTTATAGGATACTGTATTATTACATCTGCATTCATTTTCTTTTCCTTTCATGAAAGATAAAAACTATAATTGATAATACTATTAAACCAATAAAAATATATAAATAATTATTTAATAAAAAGTTATATACATAACCAAAACCATGAATAACATATACTACTTTTCCATATATTACTTTATCATTTATTTCAAGAGAATCACTAAATTTATTATTATCTCCTTTAGTTTTATAAAACCCATCATCTATTGCAATAATCCTATGAGTATTAACAAAACCTTCATCAGTTATAAAAGAAATAATATCGTCAGTTTGATAACTATTATTTTTTTTAACAATAACTAAATCACCAGGTTCAATATATGGAAGCATACTTGTTCCAGTATTAATAAAACTAGTATATGAAAATATATAAGGAACTTTTTTAAGTATTATTTTTTGATATGCAAAAAAGCATGTAATTAAAAAAAGAGGTATTACAATAATACTTAATAAAATAATTAAAATTTTCTTTAATACTTTCATAATAATATTATTACATTTTTAATTTAAAAAATCTATAATAATTTGACTATTAATAATATTGTTATACTAAAATATTGTAAAAGTATTAAATAAATTTAAAATGGATTTAAAATCATTATCGTCATTTAATAATTTTATTATATCATCTACAATTTTATTATTTTCTTCTAAAATAATTGCATAAACTAGAAAATCATTCCATAATACAATTTCTTTTTTATCAGCATCTTTTAAATTACTAAAATCATGAATAAAGTTTTGTAATGCATGTATATATGTTGTTTTTTCTTCTCCTAAAGCTGTTCTTTGATATTTATTTCTTTTATTTAAATAAACTTTTACTAATAAAAATGATTTTTTGTATAGAATAATTAATATTATTATAATTAATACAATATCAATTATTTTTTGCATAACAAAATTTTTTATAATAAAAGAATTTATTA
>JBJFGY010000007.1:0-17551 GCA_051893155.1 Bacilli bacterium | reverse complement strand
CATTTTTACTAATTATTTGTTTTTTAATTAGGGACATTTTCAAAAATTTTTCACATGTTGGTATAAATATTGAAAGAAAAATATAGACACTTTGAAATATTTATGTTATATTAACTATGCATAATTAAATTGTGTTATGCAATATGTATTTATGCATATAATAATAATGCTATTATTAGCAAAAAAAGCAGGTGAAGCCAGCCTTAAATGGCAGTTAAAAAAGTGAGTGAAGCCAGCTCTATAAATGGCAGCTAAAAAAGTGAGTGAAGCCAGCTCTATAAATGGCAGTTAAAAAAGTGGATTAGAGAGCAAACTCTAATCTTTTCTTTTTTATATATTTAAATTATAATATTAATATGGGGGTAAAAATGTATAAAAATTTAAAAATAGTAAAGATTGATTCAAAATATTGTGATTTTTTAAGAAAATATGATTCAAAGGTTCCATATAATGCTGGGAAAAAAGAATTAAGACCTTTTATTGGTGTTTTATTTATGGTTGAAAAATGTGAATATTTTGCACCATTATCTAGTCCAAAAGAAAAACATAAAAGACTAAGAAATAACTTGGATATTATTAAAATAAAAAATGGTGAATATGGAGTTGTTAATTTTAATAATATGCTTCCAGTTAATAAAAATAATTATGAGGTATTTAATTTAAATAAAAAAACAAAAAATATAATAGAAATGCATAGAATAGAATTAATGAATAATCAACTAAGATGGTTAACTTTAAATAAAAAGAAAATATATAAAAAATCAAGTTTATTGTATAATTTATATAAAAATGGAAAATTAAAAGAGAATATAAAAGCAAGATGCTGTAACTTTCCTTTACTAGAAGAAAAATGTAAAATGTATAACAAAAAAACTTTATCAAATTGATAGAGTTTTTTTAATTTTTAACAACCTTATATTCATAACCTTTTGTATCAACAGTAGTACTTTCAATAGTAATAGGTTTTTTTAAAGTTCCGTATAGTTCATTTTCTATTTCAAAATCCGTATTTTCTATTTTTTCTATTATATCCATTCCCTCAATTATTTCACCAAAAGCAGCATACATTCCATCTAAAGAAGAAGCAGCATCATCAGATAAAACTATAAAAAATTGTGATCCTGCGGAGTCTGGGTCTGATGTTCTAGCCATAGAAATTATTCCTTTTGTATGGGATAAATCATTTTTAAATCCATTTTGATTAAATTCACCTTTTATTGTATAATCAGGTCCACCTGTACCCGTACCAGTAGGGTCACCACCTTGAATTACAAAACCTTTTTGCACTCTGTGAATAGTATTATTATCATAAAAACCATTTTGTGTAAGACTAACAAAATTAGCTACCGTATTAAATGCAATTTTAGGATAAAGTTCAATTTTGATAGTCCCAAAATCTTTTATATTCATAGTAACTATAGGATTTTCTTTTGGCATTTCTATATCTTCTTTATTTTCACAACCACATAAAATTAAAATAAACATAATTAATAAAACTAAAATATTTTTCTTTTTCATCATATCACCAAATAAATTATATAAAAAATAATTTTTAATGTCTAGTTTAAGTATAGTTACTTTTTTAATAATTTTTTCTTTGATATAATTATTTAGTAAGGAGAATGATATGGACTATTTAGGTAAATTAAATAATGAACAAAAAATGGCTGCATCTTTTAAAGATGGAGCATGTCTTGTAATAGCAGGAGCAGGTTCAGGTAAAACAAAAGTACTTACTACAAGAATTGCCTCTTTAATTGAAAGTGGTGTAGATTCATATAATATTTTGGCTATAACATTTACTAATAAAGCCGCTAATGAAATGCGCAGTAGAGTAGAAAATTTAATTGGAAAGCAATATGCATTTATTGGTACATTTCATTCTTTTGGATTAAGAGTAATAAGAGAAAATTATGAAGTACTAGGTCTTACAAATACATTTACAATTATAGATACAGAAGATCAAAATAGTATTATAAAAAAAATAATGAAAGATTTTAACATTACTGATAAAATGGTAAGTGTTTCATTTGTAAGAAATAAAATATCTTTTATTAAAAATAATTTATTAAATGATAGTGAAATATCTAATTTTTTAATTGCTGAAAATGAGAAAATTGCAGTTAAAATATATTATGAATATGAAAAAATATTATCAAGAAATAATACTTTAGATTTTGATGATTTATTAAAAAAACCTGTTGAATTATTTATTCATAACCAAAATATTTTAGAAAAATATCAAGATAGATTTAAATATATCTTAATTGATGAATATCAAGATACAAATGAAGTTCAATATAAATTAGTAAAACTTTTGAGTAAAAAATATAATAATATTTTTGTAGTAGGTGATCCTTCTCAATCTATCTATGCTTTTAGGGGATCAAACTACCAAAATATATTAAATTTTGAAAAAGATTTTAAAAATTGCACTGTAATAAAACTTCCCCAAAATTATCGAAGTACTCAAACAATACTTGATGCTGCTAATGATGTAATAAAACATAATAAACAAAGAAAAGATATTGATTTATTTTCAGATTTAGGAACCGGACTTAAAATTAAATATATTCGTTCATATAATGATGAAGCAGAAGTACTAAGAGTAATTGATGAAATAAAAAATTTATTATTAGATGGTTATCAAAGAAAAGATATTGCAATATTTTATCGAACTAATGCACAATCCCGTGCAATTGAAGATAAATTAGTAAAAGAAAATATACCTTACAAAGTATATGGAAGTTATTATTTTTATAAAAGAAAAGAAATAAAAGATTTACTTGCATATTTAAAACTTATATCTAATCCTAGTGATGATTTATCATTAAAAAGAGTTATAAATGAGCCAAAAAGAAAAATAGGAGATAAAACTATTGAAAATCTTGAAATAAAAGCTAATAATTTAAATATTTCAATGTTTGAGGAAATTGATAGTGGTAAAGAATTAGAATTTAAAAATATTATTTTGCAGTTAATTGAATTTAGTAAATCATCTTCCATAACTGAATTAATTGATAAGACTTTAGAACTTTCTAAAATGAAAGAAACATATGAAAATGATAACTCTTTAGATAGTGAAATAAGACTTGAAAACTTAATGGAATTTCGAAGTGTAAGTGAAAATTATGAAAAAGTAACTGGTAATGTAAATTTAGGTGATTTCTTAGCGGAAGTAAGTTTAGTTGCTGATGCAACAGAATATAGTGAAGATAGTGATGCTATTACTCTTATGACAATTCATAGTGCTAAAGGTTTAGAGTTTAAAGTTGTTTTTATTGTTGGTCTTGAAGAAAATATAATGCCAATTAGTAAAGCATTATATGATGAAAGTGAACTTGAAGAAGAAAGAAGGCTTATGTATGTAGCAATAACTAGAGCCAAAGAAAGACTTTATTTGCTTAATGCTGAAAGAAGAATGCTATATGGTAATATTCAAGTTAATCCTCCAAGTAGATTTATAAGTGAAATACGAGATGAACTTTTAGAAAAGGAAGAAAAGAAAAAAGAAAATGTTAATATTATTAAATCTAAATTATTATATGGCGATGATGATAAAACAAATAATGAACTAAAAAAAGGTGATATTATTATGCATATAACTTTTGGAAAAGGTGTTATAATAGATATAGATGATAAATTTATTACAATTGCCTTTAATCATAAAGTTGGAACAAGAAAATTTTTAAAAAATTATAAAGGTATAAGAAAGGTGATATAATGGAAAAAACTTTAATTGTTTTAGCGGCAGGATTAGGTTCAAGATTTGGAGGCCTTAAACAAATTGAACCAATTGGACCAAGTGGAGAATTTTTGATTGATTATTCAGTTTATGATGCAATCAAAGCAGGTTTTAGTAAAGTTATTTTTGTGATAAAAAAAGAAAATGAAGAAGTATTTAAAAATACTATTTCTAAAAGAATTAAAGGAATAAAAATTGAATATGCATATCAAGAAATGAATAATTTACCAATAGATATTACTATTAATCGTGAAAAACCTTTAGGAACAGCTCATGCTTTATACTGTGCTAAAGATTTAATAGATGGACCTTTTGCTTTAATTTCATCAGATGATTTTTATGGAAGAGAAAGTTTTAATATTTTAAGCAAGTTTTTAGATAATGAAAATGGCCTATGTGTTATAGGTTATCCAATTGGTTCAACATTATCTGATGAAGGAGAAGTAAAAAGAGGAGTAATTATTAAAGATGGCGATGTAGTAAATTCAATAGTTGAATGTAAAGTTAAAAAAAATGGTGATGTTATAAACTGCATACCATTAAATGGTAGTAGTTCTTTTGAAGTTACCATTAATAATAGTTGTTCAATGTTAATGTATGGATTTAATACAAATATATTTGATGTTTTAGAAGAAATGCTTACTGACTTTTTAAAAAATGAAGATTTAAATTCAAAAGAGTTTTTACTTCCCGATGTTGTTGATGTATATGTTAAAAAAGAATTAGTAAAAGTTATTGATACGCCTTGTAAATGGATTGGAATGACTTATAAAGAAGATTTATCAAAAGTAAAAAAGGAAATTAATGAATTAATTACAAGTGGTGTTTATCCAAAAAATTTATGGGAATAATTATGAAAGATAGAATAGAATATTTAATTAATTTATTAAATGAAGCAAATTATAATTATTATGTTTTAGATAATCCTACCATAACAGATCAAGAATATGATAAATATTTAAAAGAACTTGAAAAATTAGAGGAAGAATATCCCGAGTATAAAAGTGATGCTTCACCAACTCAAAGAGTAGGTGGAAAAGTTTTATCTAAATTTGGAAAAATTAAACATGATAAACCTATGCTTTCACTTTCTGATGTATTTAATGAAGAAGAAATAGAAAATTTTTATAATAAAATAATAAATGCTGGAATTACACCTCATTTTGTTTGTGAACAAAAAATTGATGGTTTATCAGTATCATTAATTTATAAAAAAGGAATTTTATATTCTGCAGCTACACGTGGTGATGGAACAGTTGGAGAAAATATTACTAATAATGTAAAAACAATAAAAAATGTTCCTTTAAAATTAAAAAAAGATATTGATATTGAAGTTCGTGGCGAAATTTTTATGAATAAAGAAACTTTAAAAAAGTTAAATGAACTTCGTGCAAAAGAAGGACTTCCTCTTTTACAAAACTGTCGTAATGCTGCAGCAGGGTCGATAAGACAATTAGATCCTAAAATTACGCGTGAAAGAAATTTAGATGTCTTTATATATCACTTACCAAATCCTGAAGATTATAATTTAAAAACACATTATGAAGCCTTAAAATTTATGGAAGAATTAGGCTTTAAAGTAAATAAAAAATGGAATAAGCTTGTTACTAATTTAAGTGAAATAATGGATTATATAGATAGTCTTACAAAAGAAAGAGAAAACCTTCAATATGATATTGATGGTGTAGTTATTAAAGTAAATGAACTTAATGCTCAAAAACAGTTAGGTTTTACCGCTAAATATCCAAGATGGGCTATTGCTTATAAATTTCCTAATGAAGAAGTATATACTAAACTGGAAGATATTATTTTTACAGTTGGTAGAACAGGCCAAATTACTCCAAATGCGGTATTAGATCCAGTAATTGTAATGGGTTCTACTATATCAAGAGCAACACTACATAATGAAGAGTATGTTAAAACGCTTGATTTAAAAATTGGTGACACAGTTGCAATTCATAAAGCGGGTGATGTAATACCAGAGGTAATTAGACCACTTATAGAAAGAAGAACTGGTGAAGAAAAAGACTTTGAGATGATAAAAAATTGTCCTATATGTGGAAGCTATTTAGTAAAAAAAGACGGAATGGTTGATTACTTTTGTATAAATGATAACTGTCCTAAAAGAAATATTGAAGTCTTAATTCATTTTGCCTCAAAAAATGCGATGAATATTGAAGGTCTTGGCGAAAAAGTAGTAGAGGATCTTTATAATATGAAATATGTATTAAATATAGATGATTTTTATCATTTAGAAAAATATAAAGAAGATCTTAAACTTATGGAAGGTTATGGCGAAAAAAGTATTAATAAACTTCTTGAAAACATTGATAATAGTAAAAATAATAGTTTAGAAAGATTACTTTTTGGTTTAGGAATACCTAATGTAGGTAGTAAAACTGCCAAAATAATTGCTAAAAAATTTAATACTATGGATAATTTAATAAATGCTAATATAGATGATTTAATAAATATAAAAGATATTGGTCAAATTATAGCTAAATCTATTAAAGATTATTTAAATAATAATATAGATTTAATTAATAGATTAAAAAACATAAATATTAATATGACTTATACTGGAGAAAAAGAAAAGTTTAATGAGTTTATAACTAATAAAAAGTTTGTTATAACCGGTACTATTGATGGAATATCACGTGATGAGATAAAAAGTTTTATTGAAAATAATGGAGGTACTACTTCCGAAAGTGTATCTAAAAAAACTGATGTTGTAATTGTAGGCAAAGATCCAGGAAGTAAATATGATAAAGCATTATCTTTAGGTATAGAAATTTATGATGAAGATAAAATAAAAGAAATTATGCTAAAAAATGAATGAAATAATTCATTTTTTTCATGTTATAATATTTTTATATTGACTCTCCTCTTAGGGGATAGTGTATAAATATTTTAGGAGGCGATATTATGTTTAAAATAGGTGATTTTTCTAAAATGTGTAAAGTTACTATTAAAGCATTAAGATATTATGAAAATATAGATTTAATTAAACCAACTTATATTGATAAATCTAATGGATATAGATATTATGAAAGTTATCAATTATTAGAAATATCTCGTATAATATCATTAAAACAAATTGGGTTATCAATAGATGAAATAAAAAGAATAATTAAAGAAAATGAACCAATAGATAATATTTTAAAAAATAAAAAAGAAAAATTACAAAAAACTATTAATGAATATAATTATCAGTTATCCAAAATAAATTATTTATTGGAGGAGAAAGATATGAAAGAAGAAATATTTGAAAAAATTATACCAGCTTATTATGTTTATTACAAAGAAGGAGTATTAAAAGATTATAGTGAAACATCAGAATTTATTCAGCAGTCAGGAATTGAATGTTTAAAATTAAATCCAAATATTAAATGTGTAGAACCAGATTATTGTTTTGTAAATTATTTGGATAAAGAATATAAAGATGCAAATATTAAAATTAGATATGCTCAAGCTGTAATTAAAGAAAATGAACCATTTAAAGAAAATAATTCAATAAAATTTATGGAAATACCTGAAACAAAATGCATTTGTATATATCATAAAGGTTCTTATAATGAATTAGGTGTATCATATGGTAAAATTATGAAATATATTGAAGATAATAAATTAGAAATAATAGATTATCCAAGAGAATGTTATATAGATGGGATTTGGAATAAAGAAAATATTGAAGATTGGTTAACAGAAATTCAAGTTCCAATTAAATAAATATATTTTAAAACTTTACACAATTAATATAAAAAAACAAAGAAAAAATAAATAATTTTCTTTGTTTTTATATGTTTATATTATCATAAAATTCAATTTTTTTCAAGGCTTGTATATTATTTTAATTAGGTGTATTAAGTATTAGAGGTGAAGCAATGGATAATCAAAATATGACAGCTTTAGTAAGTGCATTTGTAAGATGTTATCATTATAAAAATAGTAATATTAAAATTTATAGTGATAAATATAGTGAAAATATTCTTACAGAAGAAGAATATAATAGTGTATATCAAAATATGAGTCAAGGAATTAATTTTTTTAATCCTAATTTTGAGGGAAATAAAGATGAAGCTATGAAATGGATTGTAAATAATCAAATTGGTCCTTCTGTATTAGGAAGAAGCGCTTTTAATAAACGTTCTTTAGATATAGCCATTAGAATAAATTGTAAACAATATTTAGTATATGGTTGTGGATATGATACCAGTACTATAGGTCAAAAAATAAAATGCTTTGAAATTGATAAAAAAGAAATGATTAAAGATAAAATTAATAGATTAAAAAAGAATAATATTGATACAAGTAATATTAATTTTATTGAATCTGATTTTACTAGTAAAGATTGGATTAAAAATATATTAAAATCTTCATATGATAAAACATTAATATCTTTTAATAGTTTATTAGGGATAAGTTATTATTTAACAAAAAGAGAGTTTAATCAGATGATTAAACAAATATCAAAAATAATTTGTAAGGGAAGTAGTATATTATTTGATTATCAAACTAATGAAAATAGTCACGAAACAACTATTAACAATCAATTAGCATTAGAAGCTAAAGAAAAAATGAAATCAAAATATACTTATCAAGAAATAATGCAAATACTTATAGATAATAATATGGAAATATATGAATATTTAGATAATAAAGATATAACTAATGAATTTTTTTATGATTATAATACATTAAATCCTAATAATAAAATAATTGCTCCAAAAGGTGTAGCATATATATTAGCAGTAAAAAAATAATTTATTATTATCAATTAAACATTTATTTTTTATAATATTTTTGATAAAATATGAATAGTGGTAGATATGAAAAAAAAGAAAAGTTTATTTAAAAATAAAACACAAATGATAATTTATATTATATTATTTTGTTTATTTATAGGTTTATTTATTTATTTTGGTTCATTTGAAAAAAAAGCAAATAATAAAACTGATAGTGAAAAGTTTATTGATGAATATAAAGAAATTACTACTGATAATGTATTTATTTATTTAAATGCTCAAGATACATTAAGTTATATAAAAAATGATAATGTTATTATTTTATTTGGATATAAAAATAGTTCTTTTGTTGGACACTATGCTAACATATTAAATGAAGTTGCAAAAGAAGTTGGAATTAAAAAAATATATTATTATGATATAACTGAAGATAGAAAAAATAAAAATGGCTCTTATGAAAGCATTGTAGAATATTTAAAAGATTATATTGTAATTTTTGATGATGGTAATAAAAATATTTATGCTCCCTCATTTTTAATTAAAATTAATGGTATAGTAACGCTATATGATGATGAAGATGCATTTGTTAAAGGTTATAGTAATGCCGATGATTATTTTGATAACTATAAAACAAATTTAAAAAAAATTACTTTAAAAAAAGCATTGGAGGATTATTTAAATTATGAAAAGCAATCAAATTAAAGTATATTTATTTATCTTAATTATATTGTTATTTATATTTGGGGGCTTTTATTTAATGAAAAAAAGTGAATCATTAAAAAATGAAGTTAATCAAACTGTATCTGAGGAAAAAAACACTGATATTAGACTTGATCCAACAAAGGAATATGTTTATTTTACTAATTTAAATGTTATTGAAAGTGAACTTGATATTGAATATAAGGATATAGTTATTAATTTTGAGGATAAAGAAAATATTCAAAATATAATTAACGATGAAAATAAAGAATATTTTGAAAGCGTTAAATATGATGAAAATAATGAAGAAGCTATATATAATCATTTAGTTAGTGCAAAATTTAATAAATTTGATGTAGTATATTTTAATAGTTATATTTCTATTATAAAAAATACATATAATTTTGATTATAAAAAATTAGTAACATTTACTCAAAGTAAAGCTTATGTATTTGATAAAAAAACAGGAAAACTTTATAATAATGATGAACTTTTAAGCATATTTAATATTAATAAAGATAATATAAAAAATGAAATATCTACATATTTAAATGATCAAAATTTAATTACAGACAATCCTATTAATGTTGAAGATACAATAAATAATATAAGTAGTTATGAATTATATGTAGATAATTTAGGTAGACTTGTTGTAACTATACTTGTAAAATGTGAACAAAGCGATTATAATGAAGTTATAGTTCTTAGTTAGAAAGGAAAAAATATGGATACTGAAAATAGAATGAAAAATGCTTTAGAAAGCGTAAAAACAAAATTAATTAATATTAGAGCTGGAAGAGCAAATCCAGCACTTTTAAATGGCATTATAGTTTCTTATTATGGAACTATGACACCAATTCAAAGTTTAGCTAATATAAATGCTCCTGAAGCAAGACAATTATTAATTAAGCCATTTGATAAATCTTGTATAAAAGATATTGAAAAAGCGATAAATGAAGCAAATATAGGTATTAATCCTACAAATAATGGCGAAATGGTAATATTAACTATACCTGAACTTACTGAAGATAGACGAAAAGAATATGTAAAAATTGCAAGAAGTATTGGTGAAGAAGGTAGGGTTGCTTTAAGAAATATAAGACAAGATGCTAAAGAGGAAATAATAAATGCAAAATATCCTGAAGATGAAGAAAAACTTTTTTTAGAGGATCTTCAAGAGTTAGTAGAAAAATATAATAAACTAATTGATGAAGAAATTAAAGTTAAAGAAAGTGAGTTAATGCAAATTTAATATGAATAAAATATCTAAAATTTTTTTAGGAATTATAATTGCATTAGTAGTTATTTTATTTATTGTTTTATTTATATTTTTTAATAAAGAAAAGCAAACTTATGATATATCTTTCATGAAAGAAGTAACTATAAATGAAGTACTAAATTTATTTGAAAGTGATAATTATCATGTTATATTTATAGGTAGAGAAGATTGCTCTGTTTGTGAAAAAATGCTTCCCTCAATTAAAAACGCTCAAATTGAATATAATTTTGTGTCACTTTATATTGATATTACTAAAGTTGATCGCTCATCTTCAAAGTGGCAAGAATTTATAGGTAAACTTACAATGAAATCAACGCAAACTTTAGATGAAACTGATGAAGGAGAAACTGTTACGGAATCTTATGGATATTTTTTAGATGAGTATGGTTTTACACCAACAGTCATTGTATCAAAAAGTGGTAAACAAGTAGCAGGATTTATTGGTTATAAATCAGAAGAAGAATTATTTAGTTTTATAAAATCAAAAGGTATAGATTAATTTCTATACCTTTTTTAATATTTATTATCTTATTTAGTTTGACTGTTCAATATAATATTTACTTTTATGTGGTTCATCACTTAATAAATTTGGATATCCTTGTTGTCTTAATGCTTCATATACCATTATTGCTACAGTATTTGATAAATTAAGTGCTCTAACATTTGATGTCATTGGTATTCTAATACAATTATCTATATGTGGTTTTAATAATTCAGGAGGTATACCAGTAGATTCTTTACCAAATATAAAATAGATATTTTCATCTTTATTTGAATAATTAAATTTATCTTGGGACTTATGACCATATCTTGTTAAATAATAATATGTTCCTTTATTCTTATTATAAAAATCTTCAATATTTTCATATATATAATATTTACATTTATCTATATAATTAACACCACTTCTTTTAATGTGAGCATCATCTAAAATAAAGCCAAAAGGTTTTATTAAATGTAAAGTAGAATTTGTTGCTACACAAGTTCGCATAATATTACCAGTATTTTGTGGTATTTCTGGTTCAAATAATACAATATTTATCATAATTAATATTCATCATATCCGTTTTCTATTAAAGTATTTTTAAATTCATTATAAACTTTTGAAGTATTTTCATAATTTATTACATTAACAAGTTCATTATTTTTAAAATATAATATTGCTGGGACATTATTAATTAATTTAGTATTAAATGTATTATTAACTTTAACATAAAGATCATCATCATTTTTAATACTAGTTATATTAATATAATAAAGCTCGTCTTTTAAATTATAATTATCAATTAAACCTTTTAATTTTTTTTCTAAATTATAAGTTTCTTCATTTCCAGTATAGCTAATTAAAACAAAATATTCATTTGGTGATTCTTTTAGTACCTGGACAACTTCATCTAGATCTTTAATTTCTAGACTAATTGTATTTGTATTTAATAAATAACTATTATAATATTTTTCTGCATTTTTAACTTGATACCATGAATAAGCATACCATATAAGTAAAATTATAATAATAATTATAAGTACTAAATATATTATTCTTTTTAAAGAATAAATATTTTTTTTACTTTTCTTTTTTGCCATTATATCACCATCCTTATTTTAGCAAAAATCAATTTTTTTGTAAATTTTTAATTATCTTCTTTTTCTAATTTTACTAAAACTTCACGTGGTTTAGAACCATTTTGTGGACCAACAATTCCACGAGCTTCTAAAAGATCTATCATTCGTGCTGCTCTATTATAGCCAAATCTAAATCGCCTTTGAATTAATGAAGCACTTATTTTTCCAGTTTCAATTGCAAATTCTACAACTTCATTATACATTGGGTCTTCATCACCAGCATCTGAATTTGCACTTCCTGATGAAGATGAATGATTATCTTCGTTTGTAAAAGTTTCATCATATTTTGCATTACTTTGGGTTTTACAATATTCAATTAATTTATTTATTTCATTATCAGAGATGTAGCATCCTTGAATACGAGTTGTATGACTTTCTCCCATTGGAAGGTAAAGCATATCACCTTTACCAAGTAGACTTTCAGCACCTGAAGAATCTAAAATTGTTCTTGAATCAATTGCAGATGAAACAGAAAAGGCAATTCTGGAAGGAATATTATTTTTAATTACACCAGTAATAATATCAGTAGAAGGTCTTTGAGTGGCAACAATTAAATGAATACCAGCAGCTCTTGCCATTTGAGTAATTCTCATAATAGAGTCTTGTACTTCTTTAGAGGCAACAAGCATAAGATCTGCAAGTTCATCAATTATGACGACAATATATGGCATTTTAGATATTCTATTTTCAGTTTTTTTCTTATTTTCTTTATCAACCCATTCATTATATCCAGCAATATTTTTGAATTCTTTTTCGGCAAATAAATCATATCTTTTTTCCATTTCTGCAACTACTTTTTGAAGTACTACAGAAGCTTTTTTAGGATCAGATACAACAGGGCATAATAAATGAGGTATACCATTATAATTTGAAAGTTCTACTTTTTTAGGATCAACTAAAACAAGTTTAACTTCATTTGGTTTATAACGCATTAGAATTGAACAAATAATTGTATTAATACATACTGATTTACCAGAACCAGTAGAACCAGCAACTAAAAGGTGAGGCATTTTTGAAAGGTCCGCTAAAATAGAAGTTCCCATAATATCTTTTCCAAGAGCAACTAAAATTTTATTTGCTCCATTATTTTGCCATGTAGCTTCTAAAACTTCTCTAAAGCCAACAGGCGATATTTCTTTATTAGGTATTTCAATACCAATAGTATTTTTTCCAGGAATAGGGGCTTGAATACGAACTTCTTTTGCAGCCATCGCAAGGGCTATTTCTTTATTAATACTAACAATTCGACTTACTTTTGTGCCACTAGGTACAGTAATTTCATATTCAGTAACTGCTGGTCCAATATGTATTTGAACAACTTTTCCTTTAATTTCAAAATCGTTTAAAACTCTTTCAAGTTTTTCTTGATTAACTTTAACAAATGCTTCTTCGCTATTTTTTTTATTCTTTACACTTGGTGTTAATAAATCAAATTTAGGTAGACGGTAAACATCTGGATTGCTTTCAGTTTCTTCATTAATTGGATTATCATCATTAAATGAATCTTTAATTGTATTTTCCAAAACATTCTTATTTTTCAAATCATCAATACTTGTTATTACTATTTTATTATCTTCTTTTTCTTTAATTTCTTTTTCTTTGTTACCATCTTTTACGCTTACAAGTTCATCACCTTCAATAACATATTCTTTTTTATTAGAAACATTATCTTTTTCTTTTCTTTTAAATAAAGACTTAAATTTGTTTAGAATGTCTGCAAAAGTGATATTAAATATTAAGATAAATGCAAATAAACCTAGAACAGCAAGAACAATTTTTGAGCCAGTTAAACCAAAACAAATATTAAGTAGTCCAGCAAATATTGCTCCAATAAAACCTCCACCAATTACAATTGATGTTGTCCCACTTGAAAATAGGGAATCACTTACATTAATTGTATCTATTCTATTCATATAATTATTATATGTTATTTTCATTAAATCAGAAAAATTGGGATTACTTTTAAGTATTTTGAAATGTCCAAGAACTAAAATAATTATAAATAAAACATATAATCCAATAAGTCTTTGTGAAAAAAAGTTAGGTAGTTTTCTTTTAAATAACATGGAAAAACCTAATATTAAAATAGCAAATAATAATATAAACCAAAATTCACCTGCTAAAAACATCATAAATTGTTTTATAAATGAACCGATATAGCCAAAACCCATACCGATAATTCCAATTAAAATTAAAACTAAACCAGTAAGTTCTACGCTATATTTTGGACTTTTTTGACTATCTTTACTTCTTTTTCTTTTTGCCATCTTTATTCACCATTATAATTATATCTAATTTATATTTTTTTTACAAGAAACTTAAATGTAAATAATAGACAAAAAGTAAAAAAATCTTTATAATACAGATTGGTGAGAAAAATGGATATTAATGATTTTAATTATGATTTACCTGAAAATTTAATTGCTCAAACACCAATAGAAAATCGAAGTGAATCAAAACTTTTAGTTATGGATAAAAAAACAGGTGAACTTGAAGATAAAGTTTTTAAAGATATAGTTTCATATTTTAATAAAGGTGATGTTCTTGTTTTAAATGATACAAAAGTACTACCTGCAAGAATATTTGGTAAAAAAGAAGAAACCGGAGCACATATTGAACTTCTTTTATTAAAAGAAATAGGAATAGATACGTGGGAGTGCCTTTCAAGACCATTTAAAAGACTTAAAGAAGGAACTAAAATTACTTTTTCTGATGATTTAAGTGCTACAGTTTTAGAAAAAAAAGAAGAAGGATTAATAAATGTAAAATTTTCATATAATGGAATTTTTATTGAACAAATTGAAAAAATTGGTTTAATGCCACTTCCTCCATATATTCATAAAAGTTTAAAAGACCAAAGTAGATATCAAACAGTTTATGCAAAATATCTTGGTAGTGCTGCAGCTCCTACAGCGGGACTTCATTTTACAAAAGAACTAATAAACAGTTTAAAAGAAAAAGGAGTAGAAATAGAATATGTTACTTTACATGTTGGTCTTGGTACCTTTAGACCAGTAAGTGAAAGCGATATTACTAAACATCATATGCATAGTGAAAGATATATAATGACTAAAGAAGTTGCAGATAGATTAAATAAAGCAAATGAAGAAAAACGGAAAATATATGCTGTTGGAACAACTTCTACAAGAACTTTAGAATCTATTATGAATAAATATCATAAATTTGTTCCTTGCAATGAAACAACTGATATTTATATTTATCCTGGATATAAATTTTTAGCAATTGATGGACTTATTACTAATTTTCATTTGCCAAAAAGTACACTTTTAATGCTTGTTAGTGCTTTTAGTACAAGAGAAAATATTTTAAATGCCTATAAGCATGCAATTCAAAATAATTATCGTTTCTTTTCTTTTGGCGATGCAATGTTTATTAAATAATGATATAATTTTTAAAGAAAGGATATTTTTATGAAAGTTGAATTTAAATTAAATTATGAAGATCCTAATACTAGTGCAAGAATAGGGCAAATTTCATTTAATGGAAAAACGTATGAAACACCTATGTTTATGCCAGTTGGAACAAATGCTACGGTAAAAACACTTTCTCCCGAAGAAATAAAAGAGATGGGCTGTGGAATTATTCTTGCAAATACTTATCATTTATGGTTAAGACCTGGAGAAGATGTTATTAATAAAGCTGGTGGACTTCATAAATTTATGAATTATGATGGACCTATTCTTACTGATAGTGGTGGCTTTCAGGTATTTTCTTTAGCAAAACCCAAAGATATCACTGAAGAAGGAGTATATTTTAAAAATCATTTAAATGGTGATAAATTATTTTTAACTCCTGAAAAATCAATTGAAATTCAAAATAAACTTGGTAGTGATATTGTTATGAGTTTTGATGAATGTATTGGTTATCCTGCAACTTATGAATATTGTAAAAATTCTGTTGAAAGAACTTTACGTTGGGCAAAAAGAGGAAAAGATGTATTTAATAATCCTAATCAAATACTTTTCGGTATTGTTCAAGGGGGAGAGTATCCCGATTTAAGAAAACATTGCGTAGAAAAACTTATTGAAATGGACTTTGATGGTTATTCAATTGGTGGAACAAGTGTTGGTGAAGATAAACAAACAATGTATAAAATGGTAAAAATGAGTACAGATTATTTACCTAAAGATAAAATACGTTATTTAATGGGAGTAGGAGATCCAATTGATTTAATTGAAAATGTTTTAAGAGGAATAGATATATTTGATTGTGTAAGTCCTACAAGACTTGCTCGTCATGGTCATGCATATACTAAAAATGGTAAAATTAATTTAAAAAATAGTAAATATAAAGAAGATTTTACCCCTATTGAAGAAACATGTAATTGTTATGCTTGTAAAAATTATACCAAAAGTTATATTAGACATTTAATTACAAATAATGAAACTTTTGGAGCAAGACTTCTTTCAATTCATAATATTTATTTTTTAGAACATTTAATGGAAGAAATAAGAGATAATATTAAAAATGGAACGCTTGAACAATATAGAGATAATTTTATTTTAAATTATTATGGAGAAGGGTATGAATATAAATAAAATAGTAATATATATAACTATAATTTCATGTTTTTTAATTATTTCTATTCCCACATTTTATAAAATAATTAAAACCAATGAAGAAAAATTATATATAGTAAATGAAAAAAAAGTAACAGAATCTGCATATAAATGTTATTATGAAGGAAAATGTAAAGGATCTACAATTACATTAAAAGAACTTTATGATAATGGCTATTTAGTAGATAATATTGTTGATCCAAAAACTAAAGAAATATATAGTGAAAATTCTTATGTAATACTCTATAGTGATAAAAAAGTTTTTTATCCAATTTAAAAAAGCCAATAGGCTTTTTATTTTTTGAAATAAATTGTAAGTAAGGCAATAATAATACCTAATATAATAGTTATAATAATTATAAATATTGATTTAGTAAATCCATTTTCATCATCAATAGTAAGTTTAATTCCTTTAGTACTCATTGGAGTAAGTGATCTTGAAATACCTTTGTTTTGACTATAAGAATTTTCTTCAAGTGTTGCATAAAATTTTGCTAGTTTTTCTTTAATAAGGTCTATTGCAGGATGAGGTTTACCATCATTTAATGCTAAATTATATGGATTATCAACTTCGTTTATTGGACCTTGTAATATATTAAATATATTAGTAATAACATCATTTTTATTAGTTAAATTAACATATTTTTTATAAGCTTCAAAATAAACATCTAAATAACTATTAATAGCATCTTTTAAATTATCATTAATTTTATTTAAGTATAAACAACGATATATTACATTTGCTTCTTTAGTTAAATTTTCAAAATATGCATCATCATAAGTATTATTCATATCATACTCCTACTATAAAAAGTGTATCAAATTTTTTTATAAAATACAATTGCTTTTTGCATAATAAATATTGTATTATATTAACGAA
>JBJFGY010000006.1:0-3760 GCA_051893155.1 Bacilli bacterium | reverse complement strand
TATAAACTAATCAAAAATATTTAAAAATTTTTCATAAAAAACCTAAACTCAAATGTTTATTATATTGAGTTTTAAAATAAATTATGTTATCATTTTTATGAAAGTAGGATATATGAAAAGAAAATTTACTTTAATCTTTTTAGGAGTATTAATATTAGCATTTTCAACCTTTTTAGTGGTTTATTATATTAATAAAAAAAGTTTAAATACACCTAATAATACTACACCTATTAATAATGAATATAGTTTTGAAAACTCTTTTATTATAAACTTATCTTATGATGATAATGAAAATTTTTTGGTTAGTCCATTATCTCTTGCTTTTGCATTATCTATGGTTAAAGAAGGAGCAAGTGGTAACACTTTAAAAGAAATAGAAAAAACATTAAATAATTATAAATTAAGTTCTATGCAGTCAATACCAAATGTTATAAGTATCGCAAATAGCATATTTATTAGAGATAGTTTTAAATCGTTGGTTAACAGTGTATATATTAATACATTAGGTATTAATTATCGTGCTCAAGTATTTTATGATAGTTTTAATTCAGTAGATAATGTAAATAATTATGTTAAGGATAAAACATTTAATATGATACCCAATTTATTAAACAATGATGATATTTCAAGTGAAACAGTGGCAATATTAATTAATGCTTTAGCAATTAATTTAAAATGGGAAAATGAATTTGATTGTAATGAAACGACAAAAGGTATTTTTAATTTAAATGATGAAACTAAAGTTGATACATATATGATGCATTCAAATGAAAAATACATTGAAAATAACGATGTATATGGATTTATAAAAGATTATGCAACATATGATGAAAATGGTAATATATCTGATAACGGAAAAACATTTGAATTTATTGCACTTCTTCCTAAAAATAATTTAAATGATGTTTTAAGTAAAATAGATAATAATTATATTATTGAACTTGAAGGAAACTCTTTAGAAAATATTGATATAAGTTTTCCAAGATTTAGTTATGAATATTCAATACCTAATTTAATTGAAGTATTAAAAAAAATGGGTATAAAAGATTTATTTACCGATAATGCTGATTTATCTAAAATTAGTAATGGTTTATATGTTAGTAAAATTACTCATAAGACATTTATAAATTTAAATGAAAGTGGCACTAAAGCATCGGCTGCAACTGGTGTTATCTTAGATAAAAATGCTCCTTTAGAAGAAAAAAAAGAATTAATATTTGATAAGCCATTTATTTATATAATTAAAGAAAAAAATGATGATAATATATGGTTTATTGGTGTAGTAAATAGTCCTACGGAATATGATGAAAATAAGGATATATGTTAAATTACAATATTATGGTATAATAAAAAAAGAATAAGAAGGTGTAAAATATGTTTGGTAAAATACTTTATATTAGTGATAGTATGGCATTTGTTCAGAATATTTCTGGTGGTAATATTGCCGCTGATCTAATGAATTTACATGTTATATTTGAAAGTAATGGGGAAAGAATCCTTGGAGAAATTACTGAAATTAATTCTGATCAAATTAAAATTCGTTTTTTAGGAGAATATCAAGGTAATAGATTTATAAATGGTGTACTTAGAAAACCACTTTTGTCTTCGAATATTAGAATTATTAATGGAGAAGAATTACTTGCTTTAGTTGGAACTTACAATGAAAATAGTTTTGTTTTAGGTCAAAGTGCTATTTATAAAAACTTTACAGTTTGTCCAAATGTTAATGATTTATTTTCTAATCATTTAGCTATTTTTGGTAATACTGGTTCTGGTAAATCATGTGGTGTTTCAAGAATGGTTCAAAATATATTTTTAAATAAACATACAAATGTTACAAATGCAAATTTGTTTATTTTTGATGCTTATGGTGAATATAAAAATGCATTTGCTTCAATTAATACAATTAATCCAGAATATAATTATAAATTTATTACCACTAATCCTAAAGATTCAACTGATGTTCCTTTAAAAATACCAGTTAATTTATTAAAACTCGATGATTATGCATTACTTTTACAAGCTAGTAAACATACTCAATTACCTATACTTGAAAGGACTTTAAAACTTGTAAAAATATTTGCAACTGATTCACCAGAATCTAGAAAATATAAAAATCATTTAATTGCAAAAGCACTTCTTGCTATCCTTTTTTCATCAGAAACAACTGCACAAAAGAAAAATGAAATATTTACTATAATAGAAACATGTCATACACCAGAATTTAATTTTGATTCGACTATACAAGGTTTAGGTTATACAAGAAGTTTTAGTGAATGTTTTGAAATAGATTCAAATGGTTATTTTGGCGAATCTGTATTAATTACTGAATATATTTTAAAACATATAAATGATGAAATTGAAAATTTAGAACCAGAAGAAACTGCATTTTATACTTTAAAAGACTATTCAAAAGCACTTGAGTTTACTTTAATTTCTGAAGGATTTTTACATAATGATACTCTTGTAGATGATGCATCTATTCTAAAGGTAAGATTAACTACAATACTTCATAGTGAAGTAAATAATTATTTTGATGGAAGTAAATATTATTCAAATTCTGAATTTATTGATAATTTAAAATCATTTAATGGAAAAAAAGCCCAAATAATTAATATAAATTTAGAAGATGTAGATGATGTTTATGCAAAAGTATTAGTAAAAATAATGTCTAAATTTTTATTTGATTATGCAAAAGGTTTAGAAAAAAGAGCAAGTATACCATTCCATTTATTTTTGGAAGAAGCACATAGATATATTCAAAAAGATAATGATACATTCTTACTTGGTTATAATATATTTGATCGTATTGCTAAAGAAGGAAGAAAATATGGTGTAATACTTGATATTATTTCACAAAGACCAGTAGAAATTTCTGATACTGTTATTGCTCAGTGTTCAAACTTTTTAATATTTAAAATGACACATCCTCTTGATATTAAATATATTTCTGAAATGCTTCCTAATATAAGTGCAGATATTATTGAAAAACAAAAAACATTGCAACCTGGAACATGTGTATCATTTGGTAGTGCATTTAAAATACCAATGATAGTTAAAATGGAAATGCCAAATCCAATGCCTTATTCCTCAAACTGTAATGTATCAAGTTGTTGGAGATAAAATGAAAAAATTAGTATCTACAAACGTTTAAAAGAAATGGATTTACTGCTGTTGAATGGGGTGGAGTTAGTTATTAGATACTTGATTTATTATAAAAAATGTTTATAATATTATTTCGAGGTGAAATAATGAATCAAAAAAAATTGGATAATATTTATAGAAAAATTGAACTTGAAAAAGATTTAAATAATTTATTAGAAATGAATTATACGGAAGATGAATTAATTCTATATTTCTTTCATAATTATTCATTAGAAGAAACTTTATATTTAGTACGTGCCTATAACATGCCAATTAGATTTATAACTGAAGATATTAAAAATTATGATAATGGTAAACCATATATTGATGAATTAGCATTTGTTAGTGAATTAGCAATAAATTATAATACAAATATTGATACAATTATTAATAGAATTAGAGAAGTAAGAAGAATAAATAAAGTTATTAAACAAGATAATGAATTAAGTAAAAAAAGAAAAAAATATTAGTAAATAATTATTAATATTTTTATTTTACATTTTTTTATATGTAAATAATATATTAATAAAATTACTAAAAATACTAAATATTTTAATTTTTAGTAACTATTCAGACTTACAACACATAAAATGAGAACAGTTTTGCTGTTCTTATT
>JBJFGY010000005.1:0-18932 GCA_051893155.1 Bacilli bacterium | reverse complement strand
TAGAGAGAATTTTCAATTCCCTCCATTAATTTGTTAATTTATGATTTTATCCTGCTAATAAGCCTTTTTTATTGACATAAAATTATTTTTATTTATAATATTATTTGTTTTAAAGAGGGATATATAATGACCAAATTATTAGTTTTTATTTTGTCAATTATAGTCACTGTTTTTTCAGGAACTTTAATAGAGGCTTATTTAGATGAAATAATAGAATTTATATTTGAAAGTATTGCATTAGTTTTACCAAATAAATTAAGTGAAAAGTATACAAATTCAAATATATATTCAAATGTTTTAAGTAAACATAATACTATTTTAAAATCTAAAAAAATAAATGATAAAATAAAATCAAAATTATTAAGCAAAAAATTAATAAAGTTATTAAATAAAAGTACTATATTAAATATAATTTCAAATATAAATAATGATGAACTTAAATATCATATTTTATCAAATAAAAATATTTTTAAAGAAAAATTAAATAAAGGAACAAAACTTGATTTTAAAGATAATATATATTATGAAAAAATATTTTCTTTTTTAGATGAAAAATCAAAGATTTATTTTTTAACATACATCAATAATGATAGTTTTGTAATTGATAAAGTACTTAATGGTAATCTTGATATTTCAACTTATAATCTTACAAATATTATTTTATCCTTAAATGAAGATAAAAGTAAATTAGTATTACTTCCTAAAATAGACAAAGTATATTCAGTATATCGTTATGACATTATATCTTCCTTAAAAGATAAAAGATTAATATTGCATTATATTGATGAATTTGATAATTTTTATTTAAAAAAAGTTTTTTCTTTTTTTAGCCCTAAAGAATTAGAAAATTATATGAATAATAGTAAATATAAATTATTAATTTTACAAACTATAGATGATATTAATATAGTAGAAAAATATTTTGATAATTTTTCTGATAAAGAAAAAATTTCTTTTATAAAGAATGTAGATAATAATAAATTAAAATATTATTTATTTAAAAAAATTACAAATATACTAAATGATAAAGAAAAATTAGAAATTCTTCTTTCTATTTTAAAAAATGAAAAAGATTTAGAATTTTGTAAAGAAATAGTTTCTCAAATAAATGATGATACTTATAAATTAATGCTTTTAAGTAATAGTAAAAACTTTAAAAAAGATATTCTTATTAGTGAACCTAAAATATATCCAATAAATGCTGATCAAAATATAACTTTTGGTGTAGAACTTGAAGCATCTCATGAATATAGTAAAATATATTTAACTTTAAAAAATATGCTATCTAATTGGAAAATTACTAGAGATTCTTCTATTTATGAAGGTATTGAAATAGTTTCTCCAATATTAAGATATAATAGTAAATCTTTACAAGAATTAAAATATGTATGTGATTTTTTAGAAAATAATAATTTTCTTGTAAATAATGAATGTGGAGGTCATATACATATAGGATTTGATTATTTTAAAAATCCTAAAGAAGTAGAAATGCTTTATACAATTTACACTAATTGCCAAGATATTTTTTTAGATATATGCAATCGTAAAAATTCTAATATAAGACCCAAAATAAATAGTTATGCTAAACCTATTTCTCAAAGACTTTATATTGCATTAAAAGAAAATAACTTTAATGATATAAAAAATATTAATAATTTTGTTGAAAAAATGAAAACTATTCAAAATAGTAGATATTTTGATATAAACATATATAATGCTTTAAATAAAAATAAAAATACAATAGAATTTCGATTTCCTAATGGCGAAATTAATTATGATGAAGTACTTTTAAATATTACATTGATTATTAAATTAGTTACGATTTCAAAAAAATATGCTTATATCAATGAATTTGATGAAAGATTTACACCAATAAAACTTTTAGAAGATATTTCCATTGATAAAGAAACTAGAAAAAATATTTTATTAAAACTTCTTTTTGAAGATAATAAAGAGTTAATTAATTTATATAATGAAAGATTCGAAAGTAATAAAGAAGAAAAAGTATATGAAAGAGTATATGCATTAAAATTTTAAATTATACTGGTAAATACTTCTAATATAATAGTACTTTATTTACTTATAATAATAAAGTGATAAGTATGAAAAAATTATTAATATTTTTAACTATAATACTTTTTCCAATAAATATTTTTGCATATTCTGAATATGTTGTTTTAGGTGGCAAAACTTTAGGTATAAAAGTTGATACAAAAGGCATAATGGTAATTGGTTTTTATAAAGTTGATGGTAAGTATAATAAAGGAACTCCGGCAATGGAAAATGGAGATTATATTATTAGTGTTGAAGGAAATAGTGTAAATAATGTTAATGAACTTACTGAAATAATTGAAAAAAATATTGATAAAGACTTTGTTAAAATTACTTTTATAAGAGATGGAATTGAAAAAGAAACTAATTTAGACTTAATAAATATTAATGGAGTTATAAAAACAGGTTTATTTGTTAAAAGTTCTATTATGGGTATTGGAACATTAACATATATTGATCCAAATTCTTTAATTTATGGGGCTTTAGGTCATGAAATAGTAGAAAGTGAAAGTAATAGTAAAGTTGAAATTAAAAGTGGTCAAATTTTTAATAATAAAATAACTGGTATTGAAAAAAGTGCTATAGGTGTTCCAGGAAGTAAGATAGCAAAGTTTAATTATAATTATCAATATGGAACAATCTTTAAAAATACAAAATATGGTATATTTGGTTACTATAAAGATAAAATAGATGATAGTAATTTAATCAAAGTTTCAGAAGATGTAAAAATTGGTCCAGCCCAAATAAAAACTGTTATTGATGGCGAAAAAGTTGAAACTTTTGATATTGAAATTACTAAGATAAATGAAACATCTGATATAAAAAATATTTCATTTAAAATAAATGATGAAAATTTACTTGATTTAACTGGTGGAGTTGTTCAAGGTATGAGTGGTTCGCCAATAGTTCAAAATGATAATTTAATAGGTGTTCTTACTCACGTTGTCGTAGATAATCCTTATACTGGATATGGTTTATTTATAACAAAAATGCTTGAAGAAGGAGAAAAATAAGAATATTTTTAATAATACTACATATAATATAATGGAAACAACGTAAGAAAGTTATATACTTGTTTCCTTAAAATAGATTAACGTTTACTTAAAAAAAGTAAACGTTTTTATTGCGAATAAAGCTTAAATTTTATTATTTTTATGCACTTTTGTTTGACTTTTTTAATATAATGTGTTAGGGTAGTAATCAATTATTTTTAAGGAGGGTTTTGGATGAAAAAAATAATTATAGGCATTTTAACTATGCTATTTTCTTTATCAGTTATTTCAAATGTAAAAGCTGAAGAATTTGTAGCCAAAATAGGTGATACAAATTATGCAAGTTTGGATGAAGCAGTTGAAGCATCTAAAGATGGTGATACCATTACACTACTTCAAGATGCTGAAACAGAAGGATTAAATTTAAGTAAGGATTTAATTATTGATGGTAAAAATGAAAATGGAGAAAACTATAAAGTTACATTTACAAAATATGGTATTGCTTTATGGGGAAAATCATTAACATTTAAAAATACTAGTGTATTTATGACTAAAATTGGATCAACTCCATATACTGCAGAATGGAATTGGGTGACAATATGTGCATCAAAAAATTCTACTATTAATTTAATTAATTCAAATATGGTTATGGATGGTAAAGATGCAGGAAATAAACATGCTATTTATTTTACTGGAAATGATAAATTAAATTTAACAAATTCAAATCTTACTATTAAAAACTATACTCAAGATGCACTTGAATGGGATGGTGGCGATGCAGGATATAATGTTAATTTAAAAAATTCAACAATTATATCTGATAATAATCGTTCTGGATTTACTGGTACATTTATTGTAAAATCAGAAAACTCAAATATAGATGTTATTAATAGTACGGGTAATGGTTCAAATGGTTCTAGTTTTGAACTAATTAAATCTACAATTAATTTTAATAATAATGGTGCACATGGTTTATCAGCTTCTGATTTAATTATTGATGATTCTACTGTTAATGCTATTTTTAATGGTGCAAATGGTATTCATGTTACTGGTAAATTAGATATTAAAAATTATTCTAATGTAACAATTCAAAATAATGATTGTAGCATTTCAAGTAAATGGACTATTCCAGGAGCTTTATATGTTGCTGGTGAAAGTAATATTGATAAATCAACAACTTTATTAATATCTAATAATAATGGTTCAGGAATCTATGTAAAAAATACAGGTACATTAAATCTTGAAACTGGTATAATTACTGAAAATAATGCTAATAAACTTGGCCTTGGTGGTGGTATTAATAATAATGGTATAACTACTATCGCTGAAGGTGTAGAAATTTATAATAATAAAGCATCAATAGCTGGTGATGATATTATAAGTACAAATATTTTAGTTTTACCTAGTGTTGTGCAAAATAAATATTTACTTGCTTCGACAATTATTAGAAACAATGAAATTAGTTTAAATGATTGTACTGATTTAATTAATGGTTGGTATGATGACTCAGAAATTAGTGAAAGTGAAGATAGTGTAACTATTGGTGGTCGTTGGAATGCTCATGGTGAAGAAAAACATATTGAATTAGTAAATGCAGATAAATATGAAGGCATATTAGCAATTAAAGCAGCTCATAATTTAGAAGGTAAAGTAATAACTCATTATGTTGATGAAGAAGGAAATACTTTACTTGAAGATAAAACAATTAATGGATATGTAGATGATGAATATCAAACTACAGCTGAAGAAATAGATGGATATACTTTAATTGAAGTTAAAGGTGAAGAAAAAGGTAAAATTACTGAAGGAGATACTGAAGTAACATATATATATCAATTTACAAAAGGTCAAGGAACAGTTGATCCAATTGAACCACTTCCACCTCATACAAGTTCTAATAATAGTATTTTTATCTTATTAATACTTGTAAATGCTTTAGGTGCAAGTGTACTTCTTAAAAAAAGCTATTAATTGCTTTTTTTGTATAAAAAATATAATATTTAACTATTATAAATATAGAACGGAGAAAAAATGAAAAAAATAAAATTATTTATATGTATTTTTACTTTCTTAATAGTTTTTTTACCATTTAAGGTATTTGCTAATGATAGTGATTGGATTTTAGTAGAATCTGGTTCAAAATCAATTAAATCAGAAGAAGTAAATTCTTTTGAAGAGTCATTAAAACAAAAAGTAAAAGACTTGCAAGAAAAAGATCATAATTATATCTATAGATATAGTTTAGAAAAAGTTAATACTGAAATAAAAGAAGATACTTCTGAAAAAAAGAATATTAATGTAATTGAAGTAAATGAAAAATTTGATTCAGAAGAAGATGCAATAAATTATTATAATAATATTAATATTGAATATTCTTTACATAAAGGTAATTATTTAATTACACCTTATAAACTAATAAAAGAAATTAAAGGTAAGGAAAATGTAATTACATGTACTTCTGTAAATTGTACTGATGAAATAAATAGATTAAAACAAGAGGAATATCTAAATAGTAAATTAGTTTATGAAGTTTCTTTTACAAATCAGATATTAAATGAAAATTCAGAATATTTCTATTATTATGAAGATGGCAAATTAAAACTATTTAATTCAAAAGAAGAAGCAAATAAATTTATAAATAATAATACTTTTAATAAAGATGGTTATAAATTTATAGGTACTGAGATAGAAGAAGAAATAATTACTTCAAAATATGAAGAAAACTTTTCTAAAACATACTCTTCATTAAAAGAAGCGCAGGATGCTTTAGCAAAATTAAAAGAAGAATATGAAGTTACAAATGATAAGATTACGCCAATTAGAAATGCAGATAAAGATATTAATACTATTTTAAACGAAGAGATTTTTGAAAACGAAATTGATGCTCAAAATAAAGTTAATGAATTAAATAATGATAAAACATATGAATATGAAATAACTGCTAAATATATTAAAGATACTAAAAAAATAAATGAAAATACTAAGGTTGAAGATTATCTAAATGGTTTATACACTAAAAAAGAACTACAAGAAGCTATTAAAAATTTAGAAAATGATGGTTGGATTATTGATAGTAAAACGCTTGAA
Source organism: Bacilli bacterium (assembly GCA_051893155.1). GTDB lineage: Bacteria > Bacillota_I > Bacilli_A > RF39 > UBA660 > UBA6448. Next base: position 12,801 of record JBJFGY010000005.1, on the reverse strand, counting down.
ACTATTAGTTATATAACTGGAAAAGTAACTAGCACAATAAAAGTTGATGAATCAAAAACAAAATATATTATTAATTCAGATAATAATTATGTTTTAATAAAACAAGCAGCAAAAGGAACTGTAGCAGTTTGGACAGAAAATGAATTAAGTAGTGAAGCAAAAGATGAATTTGCTAAAACTTATAAAAGTGTAACTACTGATGGATCAACTTCAGGTGATTTAGAAATAACGTTTATTTATGGATTTAATACATTTGATCTTTCAGGACTTGGTAATGGTTGGGGAAAAGATTATACTTTCTCTAAAGATCAAAATAATAATATAATTTTAACTATACCTTCCAAAGCTGTTTCTCATATTGTATATGGTTATGCAGAAGAATCTACACAAAAATATAAAATAACCGGTTTAATGCATAAAGAAATAGTTAAATATATTGTTAAAGCAAATAAACTTGCATATGGATTTGATTATAAACTTGATGCACTTATTCAAAAATATTTAGAAGAAAAGAAATATAAAATTAAAATTATTTATAAAAAAATTAATCAAGAGAGTAAATATGAATTAAAATATAGATATGATGAAATAACTGAAGAAACTTATTATAAATTATCATATGAAACTTATAATTATGATTTAATTAATTATGATAATATTAATTATATAATTGAAAAAATTGATAATGGTATTGGAAATATTAATAATGATAATGAAAACGAAATATTACCTCCTCATACAAAAGTAAATAGTAGTTTTTATATCTTATTAATACTAGTTAATACTTTAGGTATAAGTGTACTTCTTAAAAAACAAGAAAATTAAAAATTGATGCAAGAATGCATCTTTTTTTGGTTTTTTAGTAAATATATGATAAAATTATATAGGAAATGAGTGATAAAAAATGTTTGAATATTTAGGAGATAGACTAACAAGTGCTATTAAAAATATTAAAGGAATGGGTAAAATAACTGAAGAAAATATTTCTGATGCTATGCGAGAAATTAGAATGGCTCTTTTGGAAGCAGATGTAAATTATGAAATTGTTAAAGAATTTACTAATAATGTTAAAGAAAAAGCATTAGGTTTAGATGTTTCAAAATCTTTAAGACCAGAAGAAGTTTTTATAAAATTAATTAAAGATGAACTTGTTAACCTTCTAGGAAATGAAGCAAGTTTTTTAGAAGTAAATAAAAAACCAACAATTCTTATGCTTGTAGGTTTGCAAGGTAGTGGCAAAACAACAACTGCGGGAAAACTTGCTAATTTTTTAAGAAAAAAATATAATAAAAAACCACTTTTAGTGGCTTGTGATATATATAGACCTGCCGCAATAGATCAACTTAAACAAATTGGTAAAGAAATTAATATACCTGTATTTAGCAAAGAAAATAGTGTAGTAACTGATATAATTGCTGATGCTTTAGTTTATGCAAAAGAAAATGGCTTAGATTATATTATTATCGATACAGCAGGAAGACTTCAAATTGATGAAAAACTTATGAATGAGTTAAAAGAAGTTGAAGAAAAATTTCCTGTAGATGAAAAAATATTAGTAATTGATTCAATGATGGGACAAGATGCTATTAATGTTATAACTGGCTTTAATGAAAATTTAAATTTAACTGGATGTATTCTTACAAAAATGGATAGTACATCAAAAGGTGGTGTAGCACTTTGTGTAAGACATTTAACTAACGTACCAATTAAATTTATTGGTGATTCAGAAAAGATGGATGGGCTTTCAACTTTTGATCCAGAAAGAATGGCAAATAGAATACTTGATATGGGAGATATTTTATCTATTGCTGAAAAAGCTGAAGGATTAATGAGTGAAGAAGAAGCTAAAATGCAAGCCTCTAAAATGATGAAAGGAAAGTTTGATTTTGAAGATTTTCTTAAAACAATGAATCAAATAAAAAAACTTGGACCAATTGAAAATATTTTAAAATTAATTCCTGGAGCAAGAAAAATGGGTTTAAATGATATTAATATTGATCCAAAAGATATGGCACATGTTGAAGCAATAATACTATCTATGACACCTTATGAAAGACGTCATCCTGAAGTGTTAAAAGCTTCAAGAAAAGTGCGAATTGCGAGTGGCAGTGGAATGAAAGTTGAAGATGTAAATCGTCTTATCAATCAATTTGAACAAATGAAAAAAATGATGAAACAAATGCAAAATTCAAACTTTAAAATGCCATTTTAAAAGACGTTATTTAGCGTCTTTTTTTAAAGTTCTAATAAAAGTATCAGTTTCATTTGGAAATAAATATAAATTTGATAATTCATTAATATATTCTTCATATGTAGGGTAATTAAGTGTAATAATTTTTTTGTATAAATTAAATGCTTTATCTGGATTTTTAAGATATATATCATATAATTCCATTGCATATAATGAACTAATTACATATTTTAATTTTGTTTCAATAGATGAAGAATATATATTTTTTAAATCACTTTTATTAATATAATATTCTTTTTTTATTGCTCTATAATTTATTTTATCATTTAAAATTGTATGTATAAAATTATATATTAAAAATTTATTTTCAATAATAGCAGCATTACAAAATAAATTAACTAAATAGCTTTTTCGTTTATTATATGAATCAATATCATCTAGATGAATACTATCTAAATAATCAAAAGATAAAATTTCAAAAAATATACTTTCTATTTCTGAAAAAGGTTCAAAACTATTATATTTAATATTATCAAATCCATTTAAATAAAATGCTATTGCATGTCCATATTCATGAATTAAAAGTGGAACATCTCTAATATCTTCGTGGCTATTTATATGAATAAAAACTTTATCTATACCTGAGAATTGAAAAGTTGCCCCATCAAAATCATTATTAATTGGTGTTGAAGTAAAAAATACATTATTTTGTCTATCATTAAAAAATTTTTCAAATATTTCAAAAATTCTTTTATCTTGTTTTTTATAAAAATCAAATGTTAATTCAAATAAATCTTTAGTATTAACTTTAGTATTATAAGAAAAATTAAAAATTTCTTCATTACCAATAATATCTTTATTTGTGAAACTACTAATCATATTTTTAAAAATATTTATTTGATTTATAGTTTCATTATCTTCGATTATTCTTTTTTTTAAAGTTTCTATATTTATCATATTTGATAACAAATCATAAATTTTATTAAATAAATTTGTTTCAATTTCAATTGGACTATTTTCCATATAGCACCTCTTTAAGTAAAAATTATTATAACAAAACAATTTGTAAAATCAATATTTTTTTAAAACATAATTTTATTATTTTTTTAAAGTTCTAATAAAAGTATCAGTTTCATTTGGAAATAAATATAAATTTGATAATTCATTAATATATTCTTCATATGTAGGGTAATTAAGTGTAATAATTTTTTTGTATAAATTAAATGCTTTATCTGGATTTTTAAGATATATATCATATAATTCCATTGCATATAATGAACTAATTACATACATTAAATCAATTTCAACTGGTGATGAATATATAAATCTTAAGTCATTTTTATTAATATTATATTTATTTTTAATATCACGATAATAACTATGATTTATTTTATCTTGCAATGGATTAATATTTTCATAAATTAAAAATTTATTATCAATAATAGTTGCATTACAAAATAAATCTATTAAAAAATTTTTCCTATTATTATACGAATCAATATCATTTAGATGAATACTATCTAAATAATCAAAAGATAAAATTTCAAAAAATATACTTTCTATTTCTGAAAAAGGCTCAAAACTATTATATTTAGTTTTATCAAGTCCATTTAAATATATTGCTATTGCATGGCCATATTCATGAATTAATATTGTTACATCCCTAATATCATTATATCTTGTTGTTGTAATATAAATATCATTATTATCTATTAATTGATAAGTTGCTCCACAAAAATATTTATCAATTGTATTTTTCATAAAAAATACATTATCTTGTCTATTTTTAAACAATATTTCAAATATTTCAAATATTGTTTTATCTTGTTTTTTATAAAAATCATATGTTAATTCAAATAAATCATTTTTATTGATTTTTGTTTTGTAAGAATAATTTTTAATATCTTTATTTTCAAATAAATCTTTACTTGCTAATGTAGATATCATATCTTCAAAAACAAGTACTTGTTTTAAATATTCATTATCTTTTATAATTTTATATTTTAATTTTGAATTATTTATTTTATTATTTAATTCATAAATTTTTTCAAAAAAAGTAATTAAAATTTCATCTATTTTATTTTCCATATAACACCTTTTCAAGTAATAGTTATTATAACAAAAAAAATTGTAAATTCAATATCATTATAGTATAATGTAATTAAATTATAAAAAGAGTAAAGGAGTGTATTTTTATAATAGCGCATGGCCGGTTATAGGTGACGAGGTTTTGCATTTGTCGATTTATCAGCGGATGGTGCAACGGTTTGCTTAATCGTTAGAAATATTTTAAAAAATAAAAATAATTTTATATAACAAAGAGTATTTTAAAAGCATATGAAAGGAAAAATTATGTGTGGAATTGTTGGTTATAAAGGGGTAAATAACGGTATTCCTGTTTTATTAAATGGACTAAAATCACTTGAATATCGTGGTTATGATTCAGCAGGAATAGCTTTTGTTAAAAATAAAAAAGTTAAAATTATTAAAAATATAGGAAGAGTTAGTAATTTAGAAAGTTCAATTGATGTAAATGAATATTCAAATATTGGTATTGCTCATACAAGATGGGCTACACATGGAAAGGTTACAAAAAACAATGCTCATCCTCATAAGCAAGGTAAAATTACTTTAGTTCATAATGGAATAATTGAAAATTATGATGAAATAAAAAACAAATTAAATTTCTATAAGTTTAAAAGTACCACTGATACAGAAATATTATGTGCATATATAGATTATTTATATAGTAAAAATCATAATATGCTAGAAATTTTAAATAAACTTAAAGATGATATTAAAGGAAGTTATGCTCTTGTTATAATAAATGATGATGAAATTGATAGTCTTTATGCAATAAGAAAGAATTCACCTTTAATAGTAGCAAGTAATGATCATGAGTTTTATCTTGCATCTGATATGCCAGCCTTAATCAAATATACAAATAAGTATATGCTTCTTGATAATAATGAAATTGTAAAAATAGATAATCAAATTCATATTTATAATAGTGATTTAAAAGAAATAAATAAAAATATTCTTACTTTTGAAGGAACAAGTAATGATGCTATGAAATGTGGGTATGAGCATTTTATGCTAAAAGAAATACATGAAGAACCTAAAGTAATAGAAAATATATTATCTTATTATGTAACTGATAATCATTTTAATGAAAACATGCCTAAATTTAAAAAATATAAAGAAATATATTTTGTTGGTTGTGGTAGTGCTGCATATACTGCTGATATTGCAAAAAAAGTATTTGAAAAATATGTAAATGTTAAATGCGAAGTATTTTTAGCATCAGAATATCGCTATCAAAAACATTTTTATAATAAAGATACTTTGGTTATTTTTATATCGCAATCTGGAGAAACAGCAGATACCTTGGAGGCACTAAGGATAACAAAAAATGATGGTATTGATACACTTGCACTTGTAAATGTTGTAGGATCATCAATTGCAAGAGAAGCAGATAAAACACTTTATATTAAAGCGGGTCCTGAGATTGCTGTTGCAACAACAAAAGCATTTGTAGCTCAATATATGCTTCTTACTTTAATTGCTTTAAAAATGAGTAATAATGAAAAATATTTAAGTGATTATAAATTATTAAGCAAAAGTTTAGAGAAAATTTTTAATTTTGATTATATTTCCTATGCAAATAAAATTTATAAAAGTAATAGTGCTTTCTTTATTGGTAGACAAATAGATTATGGTTTATGTGAAGAGGGTAGTTTAAAATTAAAAGAAATATCTTATATTAATTCATCAGCTTTTGCTTCAGGAGAACTTAAGCATGGTACTATTTCATTAATTGAAAATAAAACTCCAGTTATAAGTATTATTACAGATGAAGATATTAGTTTAAAAACAATTAGTAATATTAAAGAAGTTCATACTAGGGGAGCATATAGTTTATTTATAACACCTTTAGATATAGATGGGGATTTTTATGATGATAAAATTAAAGTTGATAATATTAGTTTTATTGTAAATCCTATTTTAGTGGTATCTGTGCTTCAACTTCTTGCATATAATGTTGCTAAATTAAAAGGTGAAGATATAGATAAACCAAGAAATCTTGCTAAAAGTGTTACTGTTGAATAATATTTAATATATAAAATATTTTTTTAGAATAGGAGGATTATGGAATTTTTAATTAGTTTTTTAGTTATAAGTATTATTGGTACGCTTTTACATTTTGCTTATGAGTGGTCAAATCATAATAAAGTAGTTTCTTTATTTGCTGCAGTAAATGAAAGTACCTGGGAACATATTAAAATTGCTCTTACTCCAATGTTTTTATGGGGATTATATGATGGTTTTGTTTATGGAATAAGTTCAAATTATTTTGTTGCTAAATCAATAAGTTTACTGGCGGTAATTATAATTATTCCATTTCTATTTTATAGTTACAAATTAATTACTAAAAAAAGCATATTAATTATTGATATTATGATATTTTATATTGCCATAGCATGTAGTATTGGTATATTTTACTATTTTATTAATAATTTAGAGTGCTTATTTATTTGGTCTTATATTGGCGCAATACTATTATTTATTATATTTGGCTTTTATTTACTTCTTACTATAATGCCAATAAAAAATGAATTATTTTTAGATCCTATTACTAAAAAATATGGTATTAAAGGACATTCAGAAAATTTAGACTAGGTTTTTCTAGTCTTTTTTATTTTTTTTTGATAATATAGATATGGTGGTAAAATATGTATGATGTTATAATTATTGGTGCAGGTCCTTCGGGAATAATGACTGCATATGAGTTAATTCAAAAAACTAAGAATAAAAAAATATTATTAATTGAGCAAGGTAAAAGTATAAAAAAAAGAGTTTGCCCTTTAGCTTTAAATGGAAAATGCATTCATTGTAAACCTTATTGTAATATTACTTCGGGTTTTTCTGGCGCTGGTGCATTTTCTGATGGAAAACTAAATTCTTATCATTTATCTAATACCGGTAAAAAAGGTGAGATTTATTTAGGTGGTAATGATGGTGGCTATTTTCGCAAATATTATGATATTAATGTAATAAAAGATATAATTAGTTATACAGATGAAATATATGTTAAATTTGGAGCAGATCCTACTCTTGAAGGTGTTAAATATCAAAAAGAAGTAAGTAGGTTACAAAAAAAGTCCTATAAAAATGGACTAGAACTAGTAAGTTTTCCAATAAGACATATTGGTACAGAAAAAACTCATGAACTTTTTGCTAAACTTGAAGATTATTTACTTAAATATATTGATATAAAATTTGATACTACTGTAGAGGACCTAATAGTCGAAAATAATGAGTGTAAAGGTGTAAAAATATTTAATAGTCTTAAACCGAAAGATAAAGAAGAAATATATGGTAAAAATATTGTTTTAGCAGTAGGAAGAGTTGGAGCAAATTTTTTATCTGATTTATGTGATAAACATAGTATTGCTTCTTCTTGTGGTTCTGTAGATATTGGCATTCGTTATGAACTTTCTGACAAAGTAATGGAAAAGATTAATAAATATTTATATGAAGGAAAATTTATTGGACGAGTTGGCCCATTTGGTGATAAGGTAAGAACTTTTTGTCAAAATCCAAGTGGATTTGTTTCAACAGAAGTATATGATGAAAATATAATTCTTGCAAATGGTCACTCATATAAAGAAAAGAAAAGTAATAATACAAATCTTGCAATACTTGCATCCCATCACTTTACATCACCTTTTGATAAACCTTTAGAATATGGAAGAAATATTGCTAAAAATTTAAATGAGCTTGGTGGTGGAAAGTTAATTGTTCAAAGATTTGGCGATTTAACCTCTGGTCATCGTTCATATGAAAAAGATATAAAAAATAATAGTGTAGTTCCTACTTTAAAAGATGCTAGTGCTGGAGATATTTCCTTTGGACTTAGTTATCGAACTGTTACAGATATTATTGCTATGATTAAAAGAGTTGATAAAGTTGTGCCAGGTTTTGCTAATCCAGATAATTTAATGTATGGACCTGAAATTAAATTTTATAGTAATGTTATTACACTTAATAAAAATTTTGAAACAAACATTAAAAATTTATATGCTATTGGTGATGGTGCAGGTCTTACAACTGGCCTTATTATGGCATCATCTTCGGGAGTACAAATGGGAAGAATTTTAGCAAATAAAATTAATTAATATTATTTTCTATTACATTTTTAGCACATGTTAAATATGTTCGAAGAAGATTTCCAGCTCCTAATTTTGTCCCGCCAAAGTATCTTACAATAACAATTAAATGACTATTTAAGTTGTGATATATTAATTGATTATATATTTGCATTCCCGCACTATTATGGGGTTCTTTATCATCAGATATACCTTGTTTACTATCTATTATATATGCATAAGGAAAATGTTTTGCTTTAGCATTTTCTTTTTTTAAATTATTAATTATTTCTTTTACATCTTTTTCATCATTAATTTTATATAGATAAGAAATAAATTTTGATTTTTTAATAGTTAATTCATATTTATTTAATAACATATAAACCTCTTTTTAATTATATCTTATTTTCATAAAAAAATGTAGTATAATATAAGAGGTGGATGTATGTTTAAAGAAGAATTAAAAATAGTACCACATAAACCTGGTTCTTATCAAATGATTGATAAAAATGGGATAATTATATATGTAGGCAAAGCAAAAGATTTAAATAAACGCTTACATTCTTATTTTCGTGGGACAGTAACTGGTAAAACAGCTTTAATGGTTAGTGAAGTAGATCATTTTACATACATAGTTACTAAAACTGAAACAGAAAGTTTTATCTTAGAAATAAATTTAATAAAAAAATATAATCCAAAATATAATATCCTTCTTAAAGATGATAAAACTTATCCATATATAGAGTATATTTCAAAGCCTTATCCAATGCTTAAGGTATCAAGATATGTTTCAGTAAATAAAAGTATGAAAAAAACTTTGTTTGGTCCATATCCTAATGCTTATGCCGCCAGAAGAATAGTAAATTTAATTAATAGATTATATCCTTTAAAAAAATGTGAAGGTATGCCTAAAGATGTCTGTCTTTTTTATCATATTCATGAGTGTCTTGGCTATTGTCAAAAAAATGTAAGTGAAGAAAAAATTAAAACTATGGAAAATGAGATTCTTTCATTTTTTAAAGGAAATGACAAAATAATAACTGATAAAATTATGGAGCAAATTGATTTCTTTTCTAGTAATCTAAATTTTGAAAAAGCCTTAGAACTTAAAAATGAACTAGATTATATTAATTATGTTTTAGATAAACAAAAAGTTCAAACTAATGATTTTGTTAATAGAGATGTAATAGCATCATATAATATAAATAATTATTTATCAGTTCAAATCCTTTTCATAAGATCTGGTAAACTATTAGGTTCACATAATAATATAATTAATATTATAGAAAATGAAAGTGATGAAATTTCTTCTTATATTTATTCATTTTATTTAAATCATGAAAAGCCTAAAGAAGTTTTAGTGGAAGAAAATGTAGATATAAAAATATTATCAGAACTTTTGAATTTAAATTTTGTGTGTCCTTTAAAAGGTAATAAAAAAGACTTAATTAAATTATGTAAAGAAAATGCTAAAATATCTTTAGAAAATGATATAGATAGATTTAAAAATGATGAAAAAAGAATTTTTGAAGCAAATGATAATTTAAGAAAAATACTAAATTTAGATAGTTTATATCGAATAGATGCATTTGATAATTCAAATTTATTTGGTTCTTTTTCAGTAGGTGCAATGGTTGTATTTAAAAATGGTAAACCTAGTAAAAAAGATTATCGTAAATATAAAATATCAGTTGAAAAAAATGATGATTATCATATGATGAAAGAAGTTATTTACAGAAGATATTACCGAGCATTAATTGAAAAAACTGAATTACCAAATCTTATTATAGTAGATGGTGCTATTAATCAAATTAATGCTTGTAAAGAAACTTTAACTAGTTTAAATCTTAATATAAAAGTATGTGGACTTAAAAAAGATAATAATCATAAAACTAAGTGTTTAATTGATGGTGATACTTTAAATGAAATAGATTTAACAAATAAAAAAGATATATTTAATTATTTAACTCGTATTCAAGATGAAGTACATAATTTTGTTATAAATTATCATCGAACTATTAGGGATAAAGGGTCACTTAAAAGCATGTTATCTAATGTAAATGGACTTGGAAGTAAAAGAATTAATGAATTACTCAAAAAATTTGGTTCAATAAATAAAATTAAAGATGCTAGTGTAGAGGATCTTTCTAAAATAATTCCTGAAAATATTGCTATTGAATTAAAAAAATATTTAGAAAATATGAATTAAAATAAATATTAAATATTGCTTGACAAAACATATAATTAAATATATTATAGTTTTCATAAATTATCAATTGATAATTATTTAAAATAATTGTATACTATAATTGGTGATGAAAATTGCAAGTATCTGAAATATTAATTAAAATAAAATTATCAATGAAATCTGGAAATTATGATATGGTGCCGACCGCCAAAAATAGAAATTCGAAACGAAAATATGGATTATCTCAATATGACATTGAAGATTATATTGCTAGTTTAGAAAAAAAGGATTTATATAAAGGCCCAGAACCAGATTTAGACTTTCCGGGGGAAGAATTATTTATCTTTAAAAAAGAGATAAAACCAAATGTGATTTTTTACACTAAATTAAAATATAAGAATAATCAGATTAAAATATTATCGTGTCATGAAGATGAAAAATAGGAGGCGTAATATGGAAAAGAGAGAAAATATTAAAACTAGAAGAGTTGAAACAAATGTTAAGGGTAAAATTATAGAATTTGATGAATATTATATGATTAATCCTGAAACAAAAGAAGAAATTTTTGATAGAAATTTGGAAATCGAAAATGATATTAGACTATATGATATTTATAAAAAACAAATGAATTTATTAACTTCTAATGAAATTAAGAATATTAGAAAAAAATATGATATGAATCAAAAGGAATTTGCTTTAGCAATTGGTGTTGGAGAGATAACTATTCATCGTTTTGAAAATGGGTCTATACAAACAGAATCAGTTGATTCAATTATTAGACTTAGTGAAGATCCAGATATAATGTATAGTTTGTTAATAAAAAATAAAGCTAATTTTTCTGATGATGATTTTAATAATTTTTTAAAAAAGATTAATTATTTAAGAAAATTAAAACTTCATAAGATAGCTGAATTTAATATAAATGATTATATTGATTTAAGTTTTGAAATAGAAACTGTTGAAAATGTTACTAATCAATTGATATTAGAATATAATACACAAATTGATAATGTAAGTGAAAAATATGGTATTAAAGATAATTGTGGAGCAGCAGAATATATTACTCCATTAAAACTTCAAAAGTTATTATATTACATTCAAGGATTAACGTTAAAAATTTATGGAAAACCAGCTTTTTTAAGAGAAATAAATTCTTGGCAATATGGCCCAGTTGTTGAAAGTATTTATAAAAAATATAAAGGACGTAGCCCAATTTCAACTCCCAAAGTAACTTATGAGATATGTGATGGATTAAAAAAAATAATCAAATTAGTTGTCTTAAGTTATGGCCAACTTGAAGCTGAAAAGTTAATTAATTTAACACATGATGAAGATCCCTGGATTAATTCCATACAAGGTGAAATTATTGGTGTTGAACAAATTAAAGAATATTTTAATAAAGTTTATGATAATTAATAATATTGTAAATACTATATAATTTTTTAATTTGTTATAAGCTATAATTGAATTATTAGAGATAAAAAAATTACTAAATAAAATTAAAGATGCTAGTGTAGAGGAATTATATAAAATTATTCCGGAAAATATTGCTATTGAATTAAAAAAATATTTAGAAAATAATCTATAAATAATAATTTTATGATATACTACTTTTTACAAGGAGATTTATGCAAATTGTAAGAGGTTATAATAATAATTATGGTGGTGTTTTTCCAAATATAGTAAATGTTTCATTTTCATCTATAACTGAATTTAAAAATTTTACTGGTGAACTTTTAAAGGAAACTAAGAAAGAAAAAAATATTTTTGTTACGCAAAAAGATGAATATGATGGAATATATTTATATAAAATAAAAAATCTTGCAGAGAATGATTATGCTTTTAGAATTTATAGAGATTTTGAGAAATATTCATTTCGTAGACACTATGATGATTATTTAATTGATAAATTACAACAAAAACAAAAAAATATTAAAGAAATAGATTTTCCTATTGGAGTTGCCACAATTGAAAATTATGTTATTGGCCAAGTAATTTATTTATATGAGAATAGTCAAACAGCATTTGAATATTTACATAGTATTAAGAATAATCAAAATTTTGAAAAAAAATATTACGAATTATTATATAAAATTTTAAATTTAATAAAAATGCTTTATGATAATGAAATATATTATATTGATGTCCATCCAAATAATTTTTTAATACTTGAAAATGGTGATATAAAAATTATTGATTTTGAAAATCATTCAATAGATTTATCAAAAGATGGTGTAAATTATCTAAAAAATAATTTATTATATATTATAAAT
>JBJFGY010000004.1:0-19072 GCA_051893155.1 Bacilli bacterium | reverse complement strand
GCTTTATATGGCTCAACAATACTAATGTCTATTTTTTTCATAAATTCACCTTCTTTAATTCATCATTTTTAATAGAATATAGATAAGTTTCAATATTTTTATTTATTTTATTTTCAATATATTTTTTATATATACTTAATTGTTTAATATAATTTTCATCATCTATATTAGATAATTTATAATCAATTATTAAAACTTTATCACTATATTCTACTATTAAATCAATTATACCATTATATTCTACATTATCAATATAATCTATAAATTCATATTCTTTATAAACATTTATAAAATTAGGTTTTATTTTATTTATAAGATTATTAACTATATCATTATCCGAAGTATTAAAGTCTGATAGTTCAAGTATTTGATGAATCTTTGTTCCATATTCCATTGCCATTTTTTCTTCATTAGAAAGAAGTTTTAAAACTTTTTTTGAGGCTCCACTTGAAGTAACCTTAATCATATCAAGATTAATTTCATTAACTATTAATTTATTATCATTTTTATTAAAAACTAAATCTTTTTCTTTAAAATAATTATATTTTTTAGTTAATAAGACATTATCAATATATTTTATATTATCTTTTAAAGCAAAACTAATTGAATCAATAAATGATATAAAAGAATAATAATCTTCTTTAAAATTAATTATTTCATCTTTATTTGGCATTACCATAATCATTTTTTCTTTTGCTCTGGTAAGAGCAACATAAAATAATCTTATTCTTTCTGATATATCTTCTTTTAAATATTTTTCCTTATATAAAGTTTTTAAAATAGTACTTCCTACTCCATCATCATAAAATGGTAAAATAATTCCTAAATCTTTATCAAAATTAAATAATTTATATGTATCTGTTTTATTAAAAGTTTTATTAAATCCAGCATAATAACATATTGGAAATTCTAAACCTTTAGATTTATGAATATTCATTAGTCTTATACTTCCACTTACTTTAGGATTTAATGAAAAAGTAATATCACTATCATTTAAAATTAAATTATTTAAATAATCACTAAACATATTTATACTATATCCAAGCTTTGAAAGATTTTCTGCAAGAGACATTAAATAATCAATTCTAATAATCATTTTATCAATATCTCCCACTAAAATACCTTTTTCATAAAAATTAAATGCATTAACTATTTCTTCAATTAAAGATTTATTTGTTAAATTATCAAGTTTTTTAACTATAATTTCACTTCTTTTAAATAAATCACTATCATAATAATTATTATTTACAAAATAATTTATAAAAGTTTCATCACTTTCATTATAAATAAAACTTCTTATAATAGAATAAAAGTAATATTTAAATTTTTGATCATATTCTTTATTATATATTTTAATAATTAAATTTATAATATTTTTTATAACTAATATATCTTTTTCATTAGTTATTTTCTCATCATAATAAATTACAAGAGGAAGTGATAAATATTCAAATATTTTTTTATATGTTTCAAATGAATTTTTACGATCAAGTAATATACAAAAATCATCATATTTACATGGTCTTAATGTTTTAGTATCCTTATCAATTACTAAATAATTATTATTTATTTTACTTTTAATATCATTTGCAATTATAAAAGCTTCGTATTCACTTTCACTATATTTTTTATTTTCTTTATTATAAATTAAAATATCAAGATTTGCATCACTTACTTTTTCTTTTTCATATAAATCATTACCAAATATCATTTGATGGGAAGTTTTATAATCTGCTCCTCCAATATCTTCATCCATAAGTAAATTAAATATTTTATTTATATTATTAATTACTTCTTTTCTTGATCTAAAATTTTTTAATAAATCTATTTTAATTCCACCAATACCTTTAGCATAATCATTATATTTATTTTTAAAAATAAGGGGATTTGCATTACGAAAACGATATATTGATTGTTTAATATCTCCTACCATATATACATTATTATTAGAAATTAAGTTAATTAATGTTTCTTGTATATCAGAAGTATCTTGATATTCATCAACCATTATTTCTTTAAATGTTAATGTAATTTCTTCTTTCACTTTAGGATTATTTTTCACTACATCAATTGCCATTTTAGCAACATCATTAAATTCATATTCATCTTCATTATTTTTAAATTCTAATAATTTTTCATCTAGTTCATTTATTATTTCAATTATAGACTTTGCATATGGTAAAGTACTTTCTAATGTAATTTTCAAATGATTTTCATCTTTATAAATTAAGATACTATTTAAATAATCAATTTCTTTTTTTAATAATTCTTTATTAATTTTTAACTGTTCATCACTATTTTTAGGTATTGTTGGAAGTTTTATTTTAGAATTTATTTTAAATTCATTATAAGTTTTACTATTTAATAAAGGAAGAATTTGTTCACTTAATTTTTGATAATAATTTTCATCACAAAGACTTAATATATTTTCAAATATTTTATTTATTTTTTCTATTTTTTTACTTATTAATTCATAAAATTTATTTATTACGCTTTGAATATTTTCTTCATTATAAAAATTATTTATGAAATTATCTAAATATTCTTTTTTATTTATCAATCTATCTAAAAGTTCATTAAGTGATAGTATTTCTTTTTTTATAGTTGTATCATCTTTAATTGTTAAATCATTTATCATTTTAAGAAAGTTTTCATCTTTATTTTGATATTTTTCTTCGAAAATATTATCTAATATTTGCCCACGTACATTATCACATATACCTTTATCTAAGATACTAATATCTTTAGAAATATTTAATAAATAATGATATTTTTTTACAATAGAAAGTGCAAATGAATCAAAAGTAGTTATATAACTGCTATCAAGAAGTTCTAGCTCACTTTTTAATGATTCATCTGAAGAAATAGCTTTTCTAATTCTTTCTTTCATTTCCATTGCAGCGGCATTTGTAAAGGTTAAAATAAGTAAATTATTAATAGAAACACCATTTTTTAATTTTGTGATAACTCTTTGCGTTAAAACAGCTGTTTTGCCTGAGCCTGCTCCTGCCGAAACAATAATATTAGTGTCACTTTCATTTATTGCTCGTTGTTGCTGTGGTGTCCAATTACTCATTATTATCCTCCTTTTCTATAGTCACTTCATCTTTACTAGTTTTATAACATAAATCCTTAAATTTACAATATGTACATGAAATATTTTTTTCTTCATAAATTTTAGGATTAATATCAAATTTCCCATTTTCTATATTATTAATTACTTTTTTAATAACATTTTCTACATCATTATAAATTTCATCCATTTGTTCATTTGATAAAACTTTACTATAATGATAAAATGAACCATCATTTTTAACTTTTAAACCTTTTATAACATTTGAATCTTTATAGTTATAATCAAGTAAACCAATTATATGGCCATCACTATTAGAATAACCTGATAATTTAAGATTTTTCTTTTTTCTTTCTAGTAAACTTTCTTTTTCATCATAAATATTTTCTAAAGAAAGAACTTTTTGAATATAAAATCCTACTATAATGGCATTTGACATGTTTTTCTTAACTAAATATAAATATATAGGTAATTGAATTTTTAAACCATGTTTTAATAAATCCATTTTAGCATCAATATCATATGTTTTATAATCAATTATTGCCACGTACATATTATCATCAATATTTTTATATATTATTTTATCAATAAAGCCTTTAAAAGTTGTCTTAAATTTACCTTCAAAAGCAACATCAAATTCATTTTCATTTTTTATATTTTTAAGGGTAGAATATTTTGATTGCTCTTTAATAACTTCAAGTGATAATAAAATATCTTTTTTTATTTTCTCTATATAAAATAATTCTTTATTAGAAAACTCTTTATTACTTTCAATTAAATATTTATTAACTTCATCATCTAAATTAATTTCCCTTTCTAAACCAATTTCTAAAATATGATGAAAAAGTGATCCTAAAAAAGCTGCAAAATTATCTTCAAAAACATCTAATTTTAAAATATTAGTTATTAAAAATTTAAAAGCACATTCATTATAATTTTCCATCGAAGAATATGATAATTTTAAATTACCAGTAAGAATTTTATTTAATAAATTAAAATCAATATTTTTAAATGTATTATCATAAGTTCTATAATTTAAATGATAATTATTATAAAGAAATGCTAAATCTTTACTTTCTTCATTATATTTATAGAATCTATCTAAATAAGAACATAATTTTATTTTATTAGCCATATTTGAATAATTATAATCATTATTTACATGTAAAACTTTTAAATTCATTTCACTTATTAAATTCGAAGGATAATAATTATTTTGCGTGCTTTCTAATTTATAAGTTATTGTTAAATTTTTTATAGATTTTATTAAATTTTTTGTATATTCTTTTTCAAATTTATTTTTATCAAAAGATGTTGAAATATTTAATATTTTCTTTTCTTTATCATTTAAATAATCTTCATCTTTATATATCTTTGGTACAAATTTTTCATTAAATCCCATTAAAAATACATAATCATCTTCATTAGATTCATTTAAATTAATAAATTCTACTGCACTAATATATTTTTCATTATTAATATAAGTATTTTTTAAATCTTCGATTATTAAATCTTTTACTTTAACCTTATCTTCTTCAAAAGTATAATTATTTATAACATTAATGATTTTTCTAACTAAATCTAAATCAAATTTACTTTTCATTTCATTAATTACATTAGTTAAATCAGATGTAAAATTATCTATTAAATATTTACATACATTTGTAAAATAAATGCTATCTTCATTATTTATATTTACAGGTATATTATACATTTTAAATATTCTTTTAATATAGGGATAATAATCTTTATCTGGGCATATTAATTTAATATTGTTAATACTAACTTTTTCACTAATTAATTTACATATTTGACTTGCTACAAAAGAAATTTCATCATTTATATTTACAAATTCATACACATTATGTTCAAAATTATTACTTTCTTTTTCTTCAATTTTAACATTACAAATAGGTTTTATAAAATTAATTAAACTCATTAAATATTTATCAATATAACCTAAATTATAAAATATAACATCTTTATTTTCTAAATATTTTAAGAACAAATTATTTTTAATAAGTAAATTATTTTCTTCAAGTTCATTTTTTAAATTTACTAAAAAATCAAGTTTTTCATTATCATATTTTTTATTTTCAATATAATACAAGTTATCTAAATATGTAATAGCAATACTTTTTTTTACATTATATTTTTTAGTAACAAAATATATTGTTTTATTATCATATGAAAAAGTTAAGGAAGTAATAAATTCTTTCTTATTTATAAATTTTATAGGTAATAATTTATTTATATTATTTAATTTTTTTAAAATATTTTTTTTCTCATTATTACTACAAACAATAATAGTATTATTTTTTACATCATCAATATTCATATATTAATTATAACATAAAAAAACTTCAAAACATTATTATATTTTTGATTCATTAATTTAATTATTTAATAACATTTTTTTATTTTTAATATAAATAAATATTCCAATTATTATAATTACAATACTTATTATTTGATTTAATGATATAAAAGTCTCAGTATGACTCATTCTAAAATAATCTAAAATCAATTTTGAAAAACCACATACTATAAAATTTATTCCTATTGTTTCTAATCCATATTTATTTTTATACATTTTATTTATTAAGTAAATAAAAATTAAAATAAATACTATACTTTCTAATAGTTGAACTGGAAATAAATTTACATTATTAGGAGCAACTGTTGAATATTTATAAGTTATACTGCCAATACTACTATACTTATTTCCATAACAGCACCCTACTAAGAAACATCCTATTTTTCCTATGGCATACATTAATGGCATAGATGGGGTAAAAATATATAGTATATCTTTAATATTCTTTTTAAATTGCAAACCAAATATAACTAAACAAATAATTGCCCCACTAACTGCACCATACGAAGAAAGGCTTAAAGTAAAAAAATTAAATTTATCATATACATTATAATTTTGTATATATGTAAATATTTTTGCTCCAAAAATTATTCCCAAATTTTCATAAACTAATGCTCCAACAATTTCATCTTTCGTAAAATTATATTTTTTATAAATAATTATGATAATAACTATATTTGATAACAAAGATAATAAAATCATAATTCCATAAATTGGTAATTTTGTATTTAACATTTTATCTCCAATAATATATTTAGTACATCCATCCACATGATTTTAAAAATACAAATACAAATACTATAGATATTATAATCATAATAATTGTATACCAAAATAATCCCGTTATAATTTTATTTTTTGGATACTTAATTTTTGCAAGTATTATTATAAAAATTGCAATTAAACATATCCAAGGAATACCAATTAAGCTAAGCAACATACTAAAAATATATATAATAATATATATACTTACTTTATCTTCTTTTGCTACATTTATTTCTTGTTCTTTTTCGTTAGTTATACTTTCTTTTTTATCTGTAATAGGTCCTCCACATTCAGGACAAAAACTAGAATCAGATTCAATTTTTTTTCCACAATGACAAAGAGTATCAAGTGAGTTATTAATATTATTAGGTTGATCTATACTATTTTCACTTTTACTATCCTCTATTTTATTTTTTAAACTTTTACCACATTTTTTACAAATTGTGGCTCCCTCTAAATTTTTTACATTACAATATTTACACTTCATAAATAACCTCCAAAATATATTTTTCTTAATTGAATTTATTTTTTTATCTTGTTTTATTATGATTATTATCTAAGAAAGTAGAATATTCTTTTGTTATGTTATCAAGTTCAATTATTTTATTATATAAATCTTGATATTCTTTACTAGTTTCATCTAGTCTTTCTAAATATTCTAGTTCATCTTTAGCATTACTTATTTTTAAAATTTTTCCATCGGAAGATACTATCTTATCTATAAAATAAACTCTTCCATCTTTGTAATATCTTTCTAATATTGTTGGTGTTGTTTCAGTTAAAATAGAAGTGCATTTTTTTTCAAAAACTATATCTTTCCCACCATTAAATGAATGCATATTTATAGTTCTAAACCCTATTACTGATAAATCATAGTCAAATAAAGACATAATTCTATTTTTTAAGTTATTAATTTGTTTAGTTAAATCTGGATTTGATATATTAAAATTAGTTAAAAATTTTGAACTAAAATTATCTTTTAATTGTTCAATCATTGTTTTATTACAAAAAAAGTTTATAAATTGGGGAAAATCTTTTAAAACTTCATTTTGTTTATCAATTGATAAATTTGCAAAACGATAATATAAATCAATTAATTCTTCAACCCAAGATTTATACTTTGAACTAGTTTCAGAAAAATTACCATTATAATGAGGAACAAATAAATCACAATTAATATCTTTTTCTATATGATCTACAATTATTTCATTAAAATTTAAACTTTCATAGTTAAATAAACTTATATTTTTAATTATTAATTTATTAAATTCAATAAGAGGATAATCATAACCAAATTTTTTCTTAAACTCTTGTTTAAATAATTCATTATCTTTTGAATTAAAGTTTTTTACAAAATCTCTTATTTTTTCATTTTCTTCAATTAATATATTTTTTCCTTCGAAAGATATAAAAAATTTTGGCATATTAATTGCAGGACTAGTATTACCAGTTTTAGAAATATATAAATTTATTAAAGAATTTGAACTTGTAAGTCCTAATAGATGAGCAATATTATCTTCTTTAATTTCTAATTGTTCATATATGTCATGATGAATACTATCACTAGGAAGTTTTACAATTATCTTTTTATTAGCAAATATTTTACTACACATAGTATAATTTCTTTCGATTAAATCTAATAATAGTGATAAGTCATCTTCAGAAGGCAAATCCTCTATAACGGGAATTCCTGTTTCTTTAATATTTTTCATTATATCTTTAGGTACAGTTAAAGGTTTAGGAAAATACTGTCCTTTTATAAAATTTGTAAAATACTCGTAATTTTCTTCAAGCACTTGATGCATTTTATTTGAAAGTTTTCCATTTTCATCAAGTTTTATTAATTTAATAATAAAATCTATTCTTGATTTATTATCTTTAAATTCATCATCAAAAGAAGAAAGAGATATTCCTTCTGCTTTAGCACTACTATAAAAAAGTTTTAATTTCTCATAAAATTTTGTACTCTCATTAATAATTTTATTTTCAAATCTACTCATATATAGATTTTACCAAACATTAACCCTTTTTTAAATATTTTTTTCATTAATAAGTTCATAATGTAAAACAATATTTTTATCATAATAAATTATTTTTCCACTTGGTAAAAGAAGCATTCTATCAATTTTTAAATTATCTACGAATTCTAAATTATGTGATACTACTAACATTGTTCCTTCATAAGAAGAAAAAGTATCTGCAATAATCATTTGTGTCATTGGATCTAAATGATTTGTTGGTTCATCTAAAAGAAGAGTGTTAGCTCCAGATAAAGATATTTTGGCAAGAGCAACTCTCGATTTTTCTCCAGGAGAAAGCACACTTACTTTTTTAAAAACATCATCATTTGAAAATAAAAAACTTCCAAGTATTTTTCTAAGTTCATATATAGGTAAATTAAATTCTTTAAAATTATCTAAAATAGTTTTATTTTGATCTAATATTTCATGTTCTTGTGCATAATAAGCAATATTTGTTTTATCACCAATAATAATATTTCCATTTAAAGGTTTTAAATAATTCATAATAAGTTTTAAAAGAGTTGTTTTACCAATACCATTTTCTCCAACTATTAAAAGTTTCTCACCACGATATATATCAAATGTTAAATTTTCATATAAAAGATTATCTAAATTATAACCAAATGTTAAGTTTTTACAAGATATTGGTATATTATAACTTGGATAGTTTATTTTTATTTTAAAATTTGTATATTTATTTTTCTTTTCAAGTTCAACTTTTTGACTTTGAAGTTTTTCTAATTTTTTAATTCTATCTTTAGCAATATTTGCTTTTTTTTCATTTCCTCTGATATATTTATTAATAATGTTTTTTAATTTTTCTTCCTCTTTAGTTTGCTTTTCATAAAGTTTTTCCTTAGCTATTTCTCTTTCATTTTTAATTTTTAAATATCTTGCATAATTACCATTAAATAATTCTATATTATGTTTATTTTTATCAATATATAATGTTTTATTTGTTACTTCATTTAAAAAATCTATATCATGTGAAATAACTAATATAAGACCATGATAATTTTTCAAATAATTAATAATATAATCTTTAGTATCTAAATCAAGATGGTTTGTTGGTTCATCTAAAAGAATTATTTCAGGATTGGAATATAAAAGTCTTGCAAATGCAATTTTAGATTTTTGCCCTCCAGATATGTTTTTTAGTTTTAAATCTAATAACTTATCATCAATATTCATTCCAGAAATAATTTTTAAAAGTATACTTTCTGCATTATATTCATCATAATATTTTAATTTATCTTCAATTTTTGTTACTTGTTTTAAATAATTATTTAAGTTATTCTCATTTGCATTAGCAAGTTTTTCATATAAATTAACAAGTTCTTTTTTTAAATTTTCAATAGGTCTTCCCAAAAGTAAATATTCAAAAACAGTTATATCTTCATAAGGTATTTCATCAGTAATAACTTGAGGTAAATAGCCAATATTTATATTATTTTTAATTATTATTTTTCCACTATCAGGTGTAAGTTTTCCTAAAATTAAATTAAATAAAGTTGATTTTCCTGCACCATTAACTCCTACTATACCAACTTTATCATTATCATTAAAATGAATTGAAACATCATTAAATATTTCTTGTAAACCAAATGACATGTATAAATGTTTAATATCCATTTTTTCACCAACTTTTCTTTGAAAATTATATAAAAAAAAGCATATCTAGTCAATAAAATGACCAAACATTGCTTTATTCTCATAACATATATTTTTTAAATTTAAATCTTTAATAATATTTTTAGGCATGCATTCATCATATAATTCTTTACTTGGATTTATATAACCTAAATCTGTTTTTATTAATATTGAAAGTGGTTTAGTAACTCCAATAGCATAAGAAATTTGAACTAAACACCATTTATATTTTTTAGACTCTATTATTTTTTTGGCAATTTCTCTTGCTTTATATGCTCCAGAGCGATCTGCTTTGCTCGGATCTTTGCCTGAAAAAGCACCACCACCCACTGGAGCAAAAGATTGATAAGAATCCACTACAATTTTTCTACCTGTAAGTCCAGCATCAGCAGCAAAACCGCCAATATAAAATTTTCCTGTTGGATTAATTAAATATTTTTCAACTTTAATATTATATTCTTTACATATATTATTACATATAGTAATAAGAATTTTATCAGTTATATTTCTTTCTTTTTCAGTATTTTGATAACATATTGTAAATGTTTTAATTTTAACAAGTTTATTATTTTCGTTATAATAACCTGTTATTTGAGCTTTTCCATCTGATAAAAACCTTTTATCTTTTTTACGTAAATTATCATATTTTTTACTTAATCTTTGTAATATTACCATTGCAAGGGGTAAAAACTCTTTAGTGTCATCACATGCATATCCAAACATCATACCATTATCTCCAGCACCTAATTTTTTTTCATTAGTACCCATTGCAATATCTGGACTTTGTACTCCTAAATTATTAATAATTTTATAATTTAAATTATAACCAACATCATATAAAACCCTTTTTACAACTTTTTTAACATTAACTTTAGTTTTACTTGATACTTCCCCTGTAATAAAAATTATACCTTTACCCCCCATTACTTCGATGGCACATCTTGAATTTTTGTCACCACTTAAATATGCATCTAAAAGTGCATCGCTTATTTGATCACATACTTTATCTGGATGACCTCGAAAAACAATTTCATTACTATATAATTTCATATAAACTCCTTCCTTTCCTAAACTATATAATAACTATCTTATAAAAAAACCCAAGATAACAATATCTTGAGTGATAAAGTTATCTTATAGATCTAGCATTACCACCTAACTTAATTAGGTTGGTGTGACTTCATCGGGCTAGTCCCTCCATCACTCTTTATAAGATGTTATAACAATTATATCAATATTTTTTTTATTTTTAAAGTATTATTTTAATCCAACTTTTATTTTCATAAGTTCACATTTTTCTTTTGCAAGTTCTTCACTTTTTTTAAGACCATTACTAAGTATTTCATCAAGTTTTGAACTATTTATTAATTTATTATATTTTTCTTGAATTTCTTTAATTTTATTTATAGTAAGTGTCGCACAATATTTTTTAAAATTACCATATCCCTTATCACTAAATTCATTAGATAATTCATTTATTGGTTTACCACTAAGAACCGAAGCAATATTCAATAAATTAGATATTCCTGGTTTTTTTTCTTCATCATAATATACTAAATTTTCTGAATCAGTTGTTGCACCCATAATTTTCTTTTCAATAGTTTTTTCATCATCAAAAAGAGAAATTACTCCCATAGGATTTTCTTCTGATTTGCTCATCTTTTTAGTAGGGTCTTTTAAATCTTTAATTTTAGTTCCTTCTTTAGTAATTAATGGATTAGGTATTTTAAAAGTTTCTCCATATTTTTTATTAAATCTTATTGCAATATCTCTTGCAAGTTCAACATGTTGTTTTTGATCAATTCCAACAGGAACTAAATCTGCATCACAATATAATATATCTGCAGCCATTAATACTGGATAAGTTAAAAGGCCTACTGAAAAATTAGTATTTTCTTTTGATTTTTCTTTAAATTGAATCATCCTTGAGGCTTCTCCATAATAAGTATTACATTCTAATATCCAAGATATCATTGGAATATATATATTTTCAGATTGTATATAAATCATTGTTTTATTAGGATCAATTCCACATGCTATATACATTGCTATAAATCTTTTTATACGATTTCTAAGTTCTTTTGGATCTTGATAAATAGTCAAAGCGTGTAAATCTGCCACAAACAAAAGAAGTTCATTTTCTTTATCATTTTGCATTTCAACAAGTTGTCTAATCGCTCCAATATAATTACCTAAAGTTAATTCTCCTGTAGGTTTTAAACCAGTTAAAATTCTTTTTTTCATAACCATTCCCTTTCTTAAAAAAATCTTATCCAATATATTTATAGGATAAGATTTACTTATTTTTTTGCCACCTAATGTTGCATAATATATTCTCATTTGTTAACGAAGTGAAGTACTCCGTGCTAGCCTACAATACTTTCGGTAGCCTCTCATCAGTCCATTCAATATAATTTATTTATAATTTTTCATCAACCAATTACTTTCTAAAAAACAAGTTATATTTACTACTCTGAATCAAAGATTTACAATTTAATTCTAATAAAAAGTTTTATTATTGTCAATAAATTATAATTCAAATTGAGAGTTATATAATTTTGCATAAAAACCATTTTTCTTCATTAAAGATTCATGATTTCCTTGTTCAATA
This sequence comes from Bacilli bacterium, assembly GCA_051893155.1. Lineage (GTDB taxonomy): Bacteria > Bacillota_I > Bacilli_A > RF39 > UBA660 > UBA6448. The sequence continues at coordinate 6,575 of JBJFGY010000004.1, read as the reverse complement.
ATGTTACCTTCATTCATGACTAAAATTAAATCCGCATTTTTTATTGTAGAAAGTCGATGGGCAATTATAAATGAAGTTTTTCCTTCCATTAATTTATCCATAGCTTTTTGGACTAATTCTTCAGTTCTAGTATCAACATTACTTGTTGCTTCATCAAGTATTAAAAGTGGTGCTTTTTCACACATACCGCGAGCTATAGTAAGAAGTTGTTTTTGTCCTGCAGAAATACTATCATTTTCAGATATTTTTGAATCATAACTATTTGGTAGAGTTTTAATAAAATGATCAAGACCTATATATTTACAAATACTTTTTACTTCATCATCGTTTATATCTTTATGATTATATTTAATATTTTCCTTTATAGTACCTTCGAAAAGCCAAGTATCTTGTAAAACCATTGTAAATAAATTATGAATATTTTCTCTTGTTAAATCTTTTATATCAATTCCATCAATTGTAATAGAGCCATCATTAATTTCATAAAACTTCATTAATAAATTAACCATTGTTGTTTTGCCAGCACCTGTTGGTCCAACAATTGCAATCTTTTGTCCAGCTTTTACAGAAGCAGAAAAATCTTTAATAATAGTTTTACCATTTTCATCATATTTGAAAGAAACATTTTTAAATTCAATATTTCCTTTTACTTTATTTTTATCAAGTGATAAAGTTTTTGTTTCTTCATTTTCTAATTCTTTTTCATCTAAAAATTCAAATACTCTTTCGCCTGCTGCAGCAGCTGATTGAATAAATGTTAATCCTTGAGCAATTTGAGAAAGAGGCATTGTAAATAATCTAACATAAGTTATAAAAGCAATAATTACACCAAATGTAATATGATTATTAAAAGCTAAAAGTGCTCCTACTAAACAAACTGCAACATAACCAAAATTACCGACAAAATTCATTATTGGTTGCATAAGTCCAGATAAAAATTCACTTTTAATACTACATTTACATACTCTTTCATTGAATTTATCAAATTTTTCTTCACTTAACTGTTTACCATTATATGTATTTACTATATTTAAACTTGAATATACTTCTTCAATATGACTATTTAAAGAGCCAAGTTCAGTTTGTCTTTGAACAAAATATTTTTGAGATTTTATTAAAATAATAAACATTATACTTAAACCTAATAGTGATGAACCAATTGCAGTAATTGCAAGAAGTGAATTTGTATTAAACATCATTATAATTGAACCTAAACATAAAGTTATGTTGCTTGCAAGTGAACTAAGAGAATTATTAAGTGTTTGAGCAAGTGTATCAACATCGTTGGTTACTCTTGATAAAATGTCACCATTTTGATGAGTATCAAAATATTTTAAAGGTAATTTATTAATCTTTTTTGATATTCTATCTCGCAAATCCATAGCAAATTTATTAGCAACATTTGTCATACATAATGATTGAATATATGAAAATATTGCACTTATTAAATAAAATGACATTAATAACAAACATATATTTCTAATAGTTTCCATATCCATTTTTGGTTTAATAACATTTTGAATGCTTTCTGGAAGATTATCAATCTTTTTATATATTTCCGTTACACTTGATTTATTAGATAAATTTTGAATTTCATTAATATATATCATTTGATCTTCAAAAGTAACTAGATTACCATCAATAACAATATCTTGTCCTTGAGATGATGCTACCCTTTCATTAAGAAGTTTAATCTTATTTTTATCTATAGTTAATCCGGCTTGAATAGTATCAGTTAATTTGGTTAACCTTTTAGGAGTAATTATAGTAAGAATTGAGCCACATATTGCTAAAACAAAACTAATTATAATTAAAAATTTAAATGGTTTTATTTCTTTTATTAATCGTTTTATAGAACCTGAAAAATTATTAGCTTTTTCATATTTATTATTCTTACGCATTTTCTAACTCCTTTCTAGAAAGTTGCGAATATGCAATTTCCCTATAAACATCACAATTTTCTAATAGTTCCTTATGTGTTCCTTGACCAACTACATTTCCATTATCAAGCACAATAATTTTATCTGCATTTAAAATTGTTCCTATTCTTTGTGCTACAATTAATGTAGTTGCCTCTTTTGTATATTTTTTTAATTCCTTACGTAAAACTGAATCAGTTTTATAATCTAAAGCTGAAAATGAATCATCAAAAATGTATATTTCTGGATCTTTAGCAATAGCTCTTGCAATCGAAAGTCTTTGCTTTTGTCCCCCTGAAACATTTGTCCCACGTGAAGCAATATGAGATCCATATGATTTATCCATTTTTAGAACAAAATCTTGTGCCTGTGCAACTTTAATTGCTTCCCTAACTTTTTCATCAGTAATTTTCTTTTCAGACTTTCCATAAGTAATATTAGATTTAACTGTTCCATCAAACATAACTGCTTTTTGAGAAACATATCCAAGCTTATTATTAAGTGCTTCCTGAGTATAATCTTTAACATTTACGCCATCAACTAAAACCTCTCCTTCAGTAGCATCATAAAATCTAGGTACTAAATTAATTAAAGTACTTTTTCCACTACCAGTAGAACCAATAAATGCAATAGTTTGTCCTTTTTCAGCTTTAAATGAAATATTTCTTAATAAATATTCATCAGCATCTGGATATTTAAAAGAAACATTTTTAAATTCAACAACACCACTTTCTGCAGTCTTTCCAGAAAAATTACCATATTTAATTGAACTTTCTGTATCAAGAATTTCGTTAATTCTTTTTGCGGATACATTTGCTCTTGGCAAAATCATATAAATCATTGATAGCATTATAAATGACATTATTATTTGCATAGCATAAGATGAAAATACTACCATATCTCCAAATATTGTAAGTTTATTTACCATTAATGAATTTTTAATTAAAATTGCTCCGATAAAATAAATACCCAATGTTAATAAATTCATAGACATTTGCATAACTGGTTGTAAAACTGCAAAACATTTTTGATTAAATAATTGCGTATTAGTTAATTTTTTGTTTTGAGAGTTAAATTTATTTTCTTGATATTTTTCAGCATTAAATGCTCTTATTACTCTTATACCAGTTAAATTTTCTCTAATTATACGATTAACTTTATCAATTAATTTTTGAACTATACTAAATCTTGGCATTACTATACTTACTATAATTCCAATTGTAATAAGTATAATTACTATAGTACCTGCAGTTAATGCACTCCATTGCCAACTTTTGTTTAGTATTTTCTTAATACCCCAAATTGCAGTAATTGGTGCTTTAAATAAAAGCATTATGCCCATTGATAAAAACATTTCAACTTGATTAACATCATTTGTTGTTCTTGTTATTAAACTACTTATAGAAAAACTTTTTACTTCAGCAGTAGAAATGTTTAATGTTTTACTAAATATTTTTCTTCTTAACCTTTTAGCAAATTTTGAAGATATAATAGTTAATATATAACTTGTAATAATTGCACTTATTAATGAGCCTAATGCACATAAAAGCATATATCCACCATTAGTTAAAATATCTTTCATTTTACTTCCTTCACCTTGAAGTAAAATTGTTATTTGTGACATATAATCAGGCATTTTAAGTTCTAACCAAACTTGAATAAAAACAAGTATTAAGCAAAGGAATATCATTATCCATTCTTTAATATTAATATTTTTAAATAATTTCATCATATTTATCATCCTTTCTTTGTAAATTATTTTTCATTTTATTTAGTACTTTACAAAATATGCATAAGTCTTTTTCGCTAATACCATTTAAACATTCTTTTTCAATCATTTTTATACTTTCTTTACTTTCTTCAAAAACATTTAATGCTTTTCTACTTAAAATAATCTTTTTAATTCTAGTATCATTATTATCAATAATCCTTTTAATTAAACCATTCTTTTCCATAGTTATTAAGACACTTGAAACTGTAGCCCTTGAATGATTTATTATTTTTTCTAAATCTTTTTGATATACTTCTTTTTTAGGACTATTTATAATATATTCCATAATATGTATTTGCGAAGGAGTTATTCTTTTAATGTTTGAAATGCAATTTACACTTAATCTATTTATTACTAAATGATCTAATGTTTTAATTTCACGCAAAATATTCTTTTCTTCCATAATTCACCATTTTTTAAAGCACTATCTAATTATATTATTTATATATATTTTTGTCAATGCACTTACAAACAATATAAGTATATAAAAAAATAATTATCTTACTCTATTTCGAATAAATTTAGGTTCATAATATTTTTTATTTAATGCAGGAACTGCCTCAATTAAAGTAGTTATATCACTGCCAGTATATTCTGATAATTTTTCACTAAATAAATCTAAAAAATCATTAATTTTTGCATCTTTAGCAAAATACAATTCTTTTAATAATTTATTTGAATTAACAAATTCATCAAAATAATTATCAACTAAAAAAGTTTTTATACTGTCACTAAAAATAGAGTCATTTAATTTATCTAAATTATCTTTACTAGAAAAGAAATAATCATCAGTATCAATAATAAATAGTCCATCTTCACCAAACATAATATTATATGCAATATCATATAAAGCAATTTTATAATCACTAACTTTTTTTATATCTGGTAAACTTTCATTAACAAAACAAACAAATTTTTTTAAATTTAAATTTAATAAATCTATATTTTGAAGGGTATTACCTTTAACATAATCACATATATACCCGATGACAATATCATTTATTACTACCACTTCTATTGGAAATATAAATATTTTAGTTTGAATGTTATTAAATCTTAATATATCTTCTTTTTTATAAGATTCATATAAAGAAGGCTCACTAAAAGAATGAAAAATTTTTATTACTTTATTAATTTTGGGGTTATAATATGCAGTTCCGCCACCACCAGTACCCAAAAATTTGGATTTTTTTAGCATTTGTAATAATTCATATCTTTTAATTTCCATATTTATCACCAATGATTAGTATACTAGCATAAAAAAAATCCTAATACAAGGATTTTCTAAATTCTATTAGTGTCTTCTAAAATATTAAAATAATTATTACCATTAATACTAAATTTTTCAGATCCATTAATTTTAATAGAATTAGATCTAAATGATAAATAATTATGCATAATATCTTCATTATATAAAAAGTCAATTATTGCGTCATAACCTTTTAGCGAAGTATTATTTAAATATCTTTTATAAGTACCATGTTGATATACTACAAACTGATTTGGCATTATTGCTTGATAATATAAATTATTACCATTTTTTTCACCAAAATAATTACTACAAGATCTTACCCAGTTTTTAGCATGAGTACGATTATATATTGTATTTATTACAGCATAAGCATCATCATATGAATTACTTTCAGCTTCAGTTAAAACTATTGCAGATAATACATCAAATTGATATTTTGTTAAATTATACTTTTCTAATATATAATTAATTTTATCTTCTTTACTTATATTTTTAGAATATGCATCAAACGAAACAATAGAAGACTCTACAACTTTCATTTTTTGCATTGAAGGAGCAAACATTGCTATAAATAATATACTTAAGGCTACTCCTAAATTTATTAAATTATTAATATTTTTTTGTATTATTTTGTTTATCATTCTCCACTTATTGTGGAGGACATAATTATTTTTATTCATCTTTTCCCCCTGAATAACAAAATAATTATATCATAACTTATGTATTATGTCAAATTATGTCAAATATTTCCAATTTATTAATATTTTTTATAGAAATAGATTTTATATTAAAAGAGATTAGTAAATAATAAAATATTACATAGTTTTTAAATCCTCATTTAAACTTTTCAATTTTATGAAACATAAATACTATTTTATTAATTTCTTTATCAGTATGATAATGACCACAATACCACAAATTATAATCAGTAGAGTCTTCTATTTCATCTAAAAAATATTCCGTAGAATTATCAACTGTACTTTGATCTATTCCTTCTAAAAACATTTCTCTTGGCAAATATTTATAAGGACAAGTATGAGATAAAATAATATCAATTTTATTATTTAAGTTTGTTAAAATACTCTTTACTTTATTTTTCGTTTCTTCACTTGGTTGTTCACTTTCATACCAATTATATCCTCTAGTTAATCTAAAATATTTATCAACACTATATGCTCCTCCTATAACTAATGCCTTTTTATTGTTAAAATTATATATTTCTCCATCTTTAGCAAACAATATATTTGGATAATCTTCTTCATAATATACAATTCCTTCATGGAATTTTTTTGTTTTATATGACTTTATATTTTCTGGTCTTTCTTCATGATTGCCATGAATACAGAAAAAAGTTATTGGATACTGTAATAAGCTTTTTTTAAGCATATAATCTTTTTCGTTAGCATAATAATTTATTCCTGAATCTCCTAAAACAATTAATATATCATCCAAAGAAGTATCATTTTCATAACAAAAATGAAAGACTTCTCTAAAATTAGCATGTTTATCTCCAGTTATATATATCATATTATCACCATCTAATAAAATTATATCACTCATACTTAAAATGTCAGCAATTTTATATAAAATTTAATAAATCATAAAAATAAATTATTTTATTAATATTTATATA
>JBJFGY010000003.1:0-19155 GCA_051893155.1 Bacilli bacterium | reverse complement strand
GAAACTAAGTTCCCATTATTAAAAAATCGGGAACTTTCAATTTTATTTTTAGAATGTATAATTTTATGTTGACAAAAATACAATAACAATATAAAATTAAAATAGGATTAATTCCTAATTTAAAAAGGAGACAATTTGAACAATTATTCCAAACAAAGAGAAATAATATTAGAAATAATTAAGAAAAAAAAGTCACATCCTACCGCACAAGACATTTATGAATCAGTTCATAAATATTATCCAAATATAAGTAGAAGCACTATTTACCGTAATATTGGTATTTTAGTAGATAATAAGATTTTATTAAAATTAAAAATACAAAATGGTGCAGATAGATTTGATTATATTTATGAAAAGCATTATCATAGTATTTGTGAAAAGTGTGGAAAAGTTTTTGATTTTAAATACGATTTTAATATTTCTAAAATAAAAAATGAAGTATTAAAACAAACAGGTGTTATTTCTAACATTAATAGTTTAACTATTTATGGAATATGTGAAGATTGCAATAAAGAAAAGGAGGATTAAAATGGAATTAAAAGGAAGTAAAACAGAAAAAAATTTAATGGAGGCGTTTGCTGGGGAAAGTCAAGCAAGAAACAAATATACTTATTTTGCAAGTAAAGCAAGAAAAGATGGCTATGAACAAATAGCAGAAATTTTTGAAGAAACAGCTAATAATGAAAAAGAACATGCTAAATTATGGTTTAAATTATTACAAGGCGGAGATATTAAAGATACAACAGAAAATTTAATAATGGCTGCAGAAGGCGAAAATTATGAATGGACTGATATGTATGATAAAATGGCTAAAGAAGCTAAAGAAGAAGGTTTTGATCATATTGCATATCTTTTTGAAGCTGTTGGTAAAATTGAAAAAGAACATGAAGAAAGATATAAAAAATTACTTGAAAATGTTGAAAATGGTCTAGTATTTTCAAAAGATGGCGATAGAATTTGGAAATGTAGGAATTGTGGCCATATCGTAATTGGACCTAAAGCTCCTGAAATTTGCCCAGTATGTTCTCATCCAAAATCATATTTTGAAATAAAGGCTGAAAATTATTAATATGGCAAAATATAAATGCAAAATATGCGGACATATTTATGATGAAGAAAAAGAAGGGATAAGATTTGATGATTTACCTGATGATTGGAAATGCCCAATGTGTTTTGCACCAAAAAGTATGTTTTATTTAGTTGAAGAAGAAAATAATGAAATTCAAAGTAAAAAAAATATAAATAATGTTTCTTTAGAAAATTACTTAAAAGAATATTCTAATAATATCAATGAAGATTATAAAGATATTAAAACTATGTCAATTACTGGAAAAAGTATTATTTCAGCAATGAGTACAAATAAACCAGTAATTAGTTGGGATGATATATTATTTTTAGGTGGACAATTACATAATATGCCGTTATTTGATGAAGAAAATGTTAATCTTAAAACTATAATTGGAAAAGCTGCAAAAAAGCCATTAGTAATTGAATCCCCAATAATTATTTCTCATATGTCATTTGGTGCCTTATCAAAAGAAGCAAAAACTGCATTAGCTATTGGTTCTAGTAAAGTCAAAACTGCTTTATGTAGTGGTGAAGGTGGAATACTACCTGAAGAAATAGAAAATGCATATAAATATATATTTGAGTATGTTCCCAATAAATATAGTGTAAATGATGAAAATTTAAAGAAAGTTGATGCTATTGAAATTAAAATTGGACAAGGTACTAAACCTGGAATGGGTGGACATTTACCAAAAGAAAAAGTAACTGAAGAAATTGCAAATATACGTGGTAAAAAAGTTAATGAAGACATTTTAAGTCCGTCAAAGTTTGAAGAAATTCAAAATAAAGAAGATTTAAAGAAATTGGTTGAAAATTTAAGAAAACGTTCGGATGGAAGGCCTATAGGTATTAAACTTGCCGCAGGTCATATTGAAGAAGACCTTGAGTTTGCTTGTTATGCTAAACCAGATTTTATTACTATTGATGGTCGGGGTGGTGCAACAGGTGCAAGTCCTAAATTCTTAAAAGACTCATCATCTATACCAACAATATTTGCACTTTATAGAGCTAAGAAATATTTAAATGAACATAATGAAAAAGATATTTCATTAATAATTACTGGTGGATTAAAAAATACTAGTGATTATGCTAAAGCTATTGCAATGGGTGCAGATGCTGTCGCTATTGCAAGTGCCGCTTTGGTAGCTATTGGTTGTGAACGTTATAAAGTTTGCAATATGGGAAGATGTCCATTAGGTATTGCAACTCAAGACCCAGAACTTAGAAAAAGATTTGATATTCAAAAAAGTAGAAAAAGACTTGAAAATTATTTAAATGTAGTAAATGAAGAATTAAAAACATTTGCTAGAATTACTGGAAATAGTAATATTCACGATTTAAGTAATTATGATTTGGTTACTTCAAATACTGAAATTTCAAATAATACAAATATAAAACATATATAAAGGCTTTATAGCCTTTTTTATATATATTTTTTTAAATTAATGATATAATTTTATAGAAAGGTTTTTTATGAAAGAAAAAATATTAAATTTGAAAGATAGGCTAACTCAAATTGGGAGGTCACTTTGACGTATCTAATTTAAATAATGAATTAGAAAGATTAAAAGGGAAAACATTAAATCCTGATTTTTATAATGATATTAATAATTCAAAACAAGTACTTACAAAAATAAGCGAGATATCTAAAATAGTAAACGAATATAATTCATTAGAAAATGAAATAACTGATGATTTAGAACTAATTGATTTAATTAATGAAGAAGAGATTAATTTACTTGAAGAGAAAATTAAAATTCTTGAATATAACACTTTTTTTTCAGGACCTTATGATAATCTCAATTGTTATTTAGAAATTCATCCAGGCGCTGGTGGAACAGAAAGTTGCGATTTTGCTGAAATGCTTTTAAATATGTATCAAAAATATTGTGATAAAAATAATTTTAAATATGAAATAATATATTTACAAAAGGGTGATGAAGCAGGAATTAAATCAGTTAATATGAAAATATTTGGTAAAAATGCATATGGAATTTTAAAAAATGAAAGTGGAATTCATCGCATTGTAAGAATATCTCCTTTTGATTCAAATAAAAGAAGACATACATCATTTGCATCGGTTAATGTTACCCCTGAAATTAAAGATAATATTGAAATTGAAATTAATGAAAATGATTTAAAAATAGATGTTTATCATTCATCAGGAGCTGGAGGACAAAGTGTAAATACAAGTAATTCAGCTGTTAGAATTACTCATTTGCCAACAAAAATTGTAGTTGCCGTTCAAAATGAAAGAAGTCAACTTAGAAACAAAGAAATTGCAATGGAAATATTAAAAAATAAATTATATTTATTAGAACTTGCCAAAAATGAAAATATGAAAGATTCTTTGAAAAATAATGATAGCATCAATTTTGGTAGTCAAATAAGAAGCTATATTTTGGAACCTTATAAACTTGTTAAGGATTATAGAACAAATTTTGAAAGTAATGATCCGGAAAGTATTTTAGATGGAAATATAAATAATATGTTATTATTTAATTTGAAAGGATTAAAATGAAAATTGATGAAATAGTTAATAAACAGCATCCACTTGATAAAGATTATGTTCCTAAGGATTTAGTGAAAGATACTATAATTCAAACACCTAATTTAGATGATAAATATTTAACCTACCTAAATAAAGAGGCTTATGAAAATTTTCTTGAATTTAGGGAGTATGGTTTATATAATGGCGTAAATATAATTATTGATTCAGGATATAGGCCTTATAAATATCAACAAAAAATATTATTATATAATTTAATTAAACATGGTATGGATGCATATAAAACAGTTGCAATTCCAGGTACAAGTGAACATCAAACTGGTCTTGCTTTAGATTTTGCACTTATAATAAATAATTTTTATGTTGAAGTATTAGATGACTTTTATGAAGAAGTTAAGTGGGTACATGAAAATGCATATAAATTTGGTTTTATTTTAAGATATCCAAAGGGAAAAGAAGAAATAACTGGTTTTAATTATGAATGTTGGCATTTAAGATATGTAGGAAAAGAAGTATCTCAAATAATGCATGATGAGAAGATTGAAACATTAGAGGAATATCATGTTTTAAAAAAGACAATACATCGCTAAAAATACTTGTAAAACAACAAAAATTTGGTATTATAATAAACGTATGAATGATGTAATTAATTTTTTAAATGAAAAAATAAATAAAGATGATTTAGTTATTGTTGCTTGTTCCGGTGGACCAGATTCAATGTGTTTGCTTTCTTTAGTATTAACAAAAACTAAAAATATAATATGTGCTCACGTAAATCATAATATAAGAAGACAAAGTTTAGAAGAATATAATTATGTAGAAAATTTTTGTAAAAAACACAATATTATTTTTGAAGGGTTAAATATACGATTTGAAAATACAAATAATTTTGAAAATAATGCTAGAAAAAAAAGATATGAATTTTTTATTGAATTAAAAGAAAAATATAATGCAAAATACATTTTAACTGCTCATCATGGTGATGATTTAATTGAAACTGTTTTAATGCGTATTACAAGAGGAAGCAAACTATCTGGTTATTTAGGAATAAAAAAGGAAAATAATGTTTTTTTAAGGCCACTTCTTTATGTTACTAAAGAAGATATATATAAATATTTAAATAGTCATAATATTACTTATTATATTGATGAAACTAATTATGAAGAAAATCATCAAAGAAATAGATATAGGAAAGTTGTTATTCCGTTTCTAAAAAAGGAAGATAAAAATGTTCATCGTAAATATTTAAAATTTAGTGAAGAACTTGAAAATTATGATAATTTTGTAAATAATTATATAAAAAAATTAGGATTAATAAATTTTAATAAGAATTATATATATATAGATAAAGTAAAAAAAGAATCAAAATTTATTAGAAAAAAAGTAGTAGAATTATTAATTAAAATTATTCAAGAAAATGATTATTTAGAAGTAAATGATAATGTTTTATTAGATTTAGTAAATGCTTTATTATCATCAAAAAGTAATATTGAAATATCTTTGAATAATGGATATGTAGCTCAAAAAAATTATAATATTTTTACAATAAAGAAAAAACTTAATATTGATAATTATTGTATAATATTTGATTCATATTTTGAAAATAATGATTACATAATAAAAAAAGTTGATAATATCAGTGCTAATAGTAATTATGTAATTAGGCTTAATTCTAATGATATAAATCTTCCTATTATAATAAGAAATAGAAAAGATGGAGATAAAATTTTTGTAAAAAATTTAGGATTAAAAAAAGTAAAAGATATATTAATAAATGAAAAAATAAATATTGATAAAAGGAAAAATCTTCCTATAGTTACTGATAGTAAGAATAATGTATTGTGGATACCTGGAATAAAAAAAAGTAAATTTGATATAGGAAAAAATAAAAATTGTGATATAATACTTTTATGCGAAAGGAAAGATGAAAATGAAAAATGCTAAAAAAAGTTCAATTATAAAAAATATGGCACCATATTTAGTATTAGGAATGATATTAGGAATAATTATGATTATACTTCAATTTCAAGGTGCGGTTGTTAATGAATTATCTACTGGTAATTTGATGACAGCGTTAAAAAATAATGAAGTTACTGAAATTACAATTACTCCAAAAAGTAGCGAATCTATTTACTATGTGGAAGGTAAATTAAGTTCATATAAAGATAGTGAGTCATTTTCTACAAAAGTTATTGAAGATGAAATACCTCAAATAATTGAGTATATTAATGAAAATAACATAGAAGAATATGATACAAATAAAGATCCTGGATCTTCAACTTTTTTATACATCGTACTAAATGTTCTTCCTTTAGTTATCATAGTAATTGCAGCATATTCATTATTTAGTAAACTTGCTAGTTCAAATAAAAATTCAATGGATTTTGGTAGAAGTAAAGCAAGACTAAGTGATGATAAAGATAAAAAGTCATTTAAAGATGTCGCTGGATTAAAAGAAGAAAAAGAGGAAGTTGAAGAATTAATTGATTTTCTTAAAAATCCTAAAAAGTTTCAAGCTATGGGTGCAAGAATTCCTAAGGGCGTATTGTTAGTTGGTCCTCCAGGAACTGGAAAAACATTACTTGCAAAGGCTATTGCTGGCGAAGCAAATGTACCATTTTTCTACATAAGTGGTTCTGACTTTGTAGAATTATTTGTTGGTGTTGGTGCTTCAAGAGTTAGAGATATGTTTAAGGAAGCTAAAAGAAATGCTCCATGTTTGATATTTATTGATGAAATAGATGCAGTCGGACGTCAAAGAGGAACTGGTTTAGGTGGCGGACACGATGAAAGAGAACAAACACTAAATCAATTACTTACTGAGATGGATGGTTTTGGTGCAAATGAAGGAATAATTATTATTGCAGCAACTAACAGACCAGATGTATTAGATCCAGCTTTACTTCGTCCAGGAAGATTTGACCGTCAAGTAACAGTAAGTTTACCAGATGCTAATGAAAGAGAAGCAATATTAAAAGTTCATGCTAGAAATAAAATACTTTCATCAGATGTTAAATTAAATGCTGTTGCTGCAAGAACACCAGGTTTTTCTGGAGCAGATTTAGAAAATTTATTAAATGAAGCTGCTTTACTTGCTGTTCGTAGAAATAAAACCAAAATTACAATGGAGGAAATAGATGAAGCTACAGATCGTGTGCTTTTAGGACCAGCTAAAACGACAAGAAAGATAACTGATAAAGAGAAGAAACTTGTTTCATTACATGAAGCAGGACATGCAGTTATTGGTCTTAAACTTGAAGATGCTGAAGTTGTTCATAAAATAACAATTATTCCACGTGGTATGGCTGGTGGCTATACAATGATGCTTCCAAAAGAAGAGAAATTATCTATTATGACTAAAAATGAATTATTAGGAAGAATAACTGGCCTTTTAGGAGGACGTGTTAGTGAAGAACATTTTCTACATGAAATGTCCACAGGTGCTTCTGATGATTTTAAAAAAGCTACTTCTATTGCAAGAAGTATGGTTACAGAATATGGTATGAGTGAACTTGGACCAATGCAATATGAAGAAAGAGAAAAAAATGTTTTCTTAGGAAGAGATTATGCTAAAAGTAAAGATTTTTCTGATCAAGTAGCATTAGAAATTGATCGAGCAACTAGAAAAATTATTGATTCTTGTTATGAAAAAGCAAAAAAAATAGTTGCAGAAAATGAAGCATTAATTACTTTATTATCTGATGCATTAATGAAATATGAAACACTTAATAAAGAACAAATTGATTACATTATTGAAACAGGTACAATACCAAGTGAAAGTATATTTGAGCAAACTAGCGATGAAGAAAAAAATAAAACATTAGAAGATTTAAGAAATATTGCTAAAGAGAAAAAAATAAAGAATTATTCAAAAATGACAAAAGCTGAACTTGAAGAAGCTTTGAAAGAAAGTGAGAAATAATATGCTAGAAACTATTTTACTTATTGTATCAATTTTACTTATTGTAATAGTCTTATTACAAAGTAATAAGGCATCTGATGCTGGTAGTATAATAACTGGTGGAAATGATGCACTTTTTCAAAATATGAAAGAAAGAGGTGCCGAATTATTTATTAGTCGTGTTACCTTAGCTTTGGGCATTATATTCTTTATTATATCATTTATATTATTTTTGAAATAAAGCCATTTTGGCTTTTTTATTTTGTTTTTAATTGAATAATATCTTCAACTAATATATAATATAAATGGGATGATGATTATGAAAAATAGAAATGGTTTTACATTAGTTGAAATACTCGTATGCATTGCTATAATAGCTGTAATGGGTATTGCAATTGGAGTTAGTACAAATCAAATGAGTAAAAATACAAAAAATACTAATAACGAAAATCTTTTAAAAGAAATACTAAGTGCTGGAAATACTTATTGTCAATTAAGTGATACTATTAAAGATTCATTATGTACAGATGGGGCACAAATTACTTTTGATACATTAATTTCAAAAGGCCTTTTAGATGAAAAAATACTTGATAAAGTAAATCCTACGATAAATGGTAATGTAAAAAAATTTAATGGAGGTAATTTTATAACAATTAGCATTAATGCAGAAGGCGAAAGAGATATTATATATATATCTGGAACTAATATTTATAAATTATCTAGCATTGATAATTGCACTAAAAATGGAGACTGTAGTTGGGGAGAATAAAAATGAAAGATGAAATTATAAATAAATTAAAAGAAGAAAATAAAGGGTTAACTTTAATAGAAATTAATGATTTACTTGGTTTAAATACAGTTGAAGAATATAAAGAACTTCAAAAAGAAATAACATCACTTGTAAGTGATGGTATTTTACATAAAAGTAAAAAAGATAAATTTATTTTAATGGAAAAATGTTCTTCACTTCTTACAGGTATATTACATATAAATAAAAATGGTAATGGTTTTGTGGATACTAAATATGATGAAGATACATTTGTTAGACGCGAAAATTTAAATGGAGCAGTTGATGGTGATTTTGTTGAAATTGATATTCAAAATAATGAAGGAATTGTAGTAAATATTTTAAAAAGAGATTTAAACTTACTTGTTGGAGAAATTGTTAAAGATAAAAAGAATAATTTAACTTTCAAACTTGATGATAAAAAGAAACAAATTAATATTATTTTAACCAAAGAAAGTTTAGATCATTTAGTTGAAGGTCATAAAGTATTAGTTCAAATAATTAAAGAACTTGACAAAAATTTATATTTAGGAAAAGTTGTTAAAGTAATTGGTCATAAAAATGATCCTGGTGTAGATATAATGACAATCGCTTGTAAACATGAAATATTTTTAGATATATCTGATGCTGCTAAAAAACAAACTGAAAAAATGGAAACATCTGTTTCTAAAGATGAATTAGTTAATCGAAAAGATTTAAGAAATGAATTAATTTTTACTATTGATGGTGATGATACAAAAGATATTGATGATGCTGTAAGTATAAGTAAAGATGGATATAATTATATTCTAGGTGTTCATATTGCTGATGTTTCACATTATGTAAAAGAAGGTACTCCACTTTTTGACAGTGCTTATGAAAAAGGTACCTCAGCTTATCTTGCAGATACAGTTTTGCCAATGCTTCCTCATGAACTATCTAATGGAATATGTTCTTTAAATGAAGGCGTTGATAGGCTTACAATTAGTTGTGAAATGACAATTAATAATCAAGGAAAAGTATTAGACCATGATATATTTTTATCAGTTATTAATAGCAAAAAAAAGATGACATATAAAAATGTTAATATGATTCTTAAAGAAAATATAATACCTAATGGCTATGAACCTTATGTAAATAATTTAAAATTAATGCAAGAACTTGCTGAGATTCTTCGCAAAGAAAAAGTAAATCGTGGTTATATAGATTTTGATTTAGATGAAGCAAAAATAATTCAAGATGCAAATGGTAAAGCCATTGATGTTATTAAAAGGACTCAAGATGTTGGTGAAAAAATTATTGAAGATTTTATGATTATAGCTAATGAAACTGTAGCTACTCATATATTTAATATGGATTTACCTTTTGTTTATAGAATTCATGGTACTCCAAGTTCTGAAAAAGTTGAAGATTTTCTTAAATTTGTAAAACTTTTAGGATATAAATTAGATATTTCTACAGTGGATTTAACACCTAAAAAAATGCAAGAAATATTGGAAAGTTTACATGATAAAAAAGAATTTGAAATTTTAAGTGATATGCTTTTAAGAAGTATGAAAAAAGCCATATATAGTTCAAATAATATTGGACATTTTGGTTTAGCAAGTAAAATCTATACCCATTTTACTTCACCTATCAGAAGATTTCCTGATTTAGTGGTTCATACTTTGCTACATAAATATTTATTTGAAAACAAAATTGATATGCAAACAATTAGATATTATGAAAACTATTTACCAAGTGCTTGTGAACATGCTTCAAAAAAGGAAGTTGATGCACAAGAAGCTGAAAGAGATGTGCTTGATATGAAGATGGCAGAATATATGGAAAATTATATTGGTCAAATATATGATGGTATTATTTCTGGTATTACTAATTTTGGGTTATTTGTTAAATTACCAAATTTAATTGAAGGATTAGTGCATATTTCATCATTAAATGGTTTCTATACTTATGTACCAGAACTTCTTTCATTAGTTTGTGATAATAAAATAAAATATTCTTTAGGACAAAATGTAAAAGTGAAATTAATTGGAGCATCAAAAGAAAATTCAACTATAGACTTTGAAATAGTGGAGAATTATAGTGGAAATCAAAAATAAAAAAGCATATTTCAATTATTTTGTTGAAAAGGAAATAGAATGTGGAATTGTACTAAATGGTTCAGAGATAAAATCAATACGAAATGGTTCATGTAATATTAAAGATAGTTATGTAAGAATTAAGAATAATGAATGTTATATTATTAATATGTATATTGCTAAATATGATGAAGCAAGTATTTTTAATCATGATGAATACAGAGAAAGAAAATTATTACTTCATAAAAGTGAAATAAGAAAACTACAAGAAAATATTAATCAGGATGGATATACATTAATTCCTTTAAAAGTTTATCTTAAAAATAGTAAAGCTAAAGTATTAGTAGGTTTATGTAAAGGAAAAAAATTATATGATAAAAGAGAAAGTATAAAAAAACGTGATTTAGAAAGGGCTAATAAATTATGAAAAAGAATAAAAAGAAAGTGATAATTATTTTAGTTATTGTATTATTAATTTCTATAGTATCATTATTATTAATATTTAAAGATAAATTATTTTCGAAAGAAACAGTTAATAATATAGATATAAATGAAAATCTAACAAAAGATGAGCCAAAAGTAAATATTGTTGATTTAGATTCGAATTCAAGGCCTTTTGCAGTTATGATAAACAACTTAAATGAAGCAAGACAAGTTCAATCTGGATTAAGTGATGCATATTTAGTATATGAAATTATCGTTGAAGGTGGAATTACTAGATATTTAGCTCTTTTTAAAGATGTTGATGTTTCTCGTATTGGCTCAATAAGAAGTGCAAGGCATTATTATATTGATTATGTATTAGAAAATGATGCAATTTATGTTCATTGGGGATGGAGTCCTCAAGCACAGGAAGATATAAAATTATTGAAAATTAATAATATAAATGGATTAACATATGAAGGAAAATATTTTTATCGTGAAAATCCAATAAGTCCCATAAAAATTGCTTCAGAACATACAGGATTTACAAATACAGAATTACTTAATAATGCTGTTGATAAATTAGGTTACAGAACAGAAACCAACAAAGGATTACTACTTACATATAGTCCAACATCCGTTGATTTATCTTCGTTTGATTCAGTTCAAGATGCAAATAAATTAAAAATAGTATATTCAAATTATATAACTAATACATACGAATATGATGTAGATAAAAAAGTATATAATAGATATGTTAATAAATCTGAACAGATTGACAAAAATACAGATGAGCCTATAACTGTTAAAAATATAATTGTTTATTCAATAAATAATTATACTATTGCTGGGGATAGTAAAGGACGTCAATTTTTAGATAATATAGGTTCTGGTGAAGGGTACTATATTTCAGAAGGTAAAATTATTAAAATTAATTGGGAGAAAGAGTCCCGTGAAAAACAAACAAAGTATACATATGAAGATGGTACGCAATTGATTGTAAATGATGGAAATACATTTATACAAATAATTCCAAAAACAGGAAATATTAGTTGGGAGTGATATTATGAATAGTTTATTAAATTTTGTAAGTAAATTTTATATTGTATTTATAATTATTAGTGCAGTTTTGATTTTAGCATTAATAGGTTATATTGCAGATAAAAAAACTAGAAGTGATATAAAAATAAAAAATAAAAAAGAAAATTTAGAAACTGATGAAGTAAAAACAGAAACTCAAAAAGAAGAAACACAAAAACAACCTGAAAAGTTATAACAGGTTTTTTTTAATCTTTAGACTTTATATTTATTAATTTATTTGATATAATAATCAATGTTAAAAGTAAGGAGAAGAAAATGAGTTTATCAAGTATATGGACAATTATTACAAAAGTAATAGATATTTGCTTTGTATGGATTGCATTTTATTTTATATTAAAAAATGTTAAAAACAATACTAAAATGGCTTTAATTGTAAAAGGAGTAATTATTATTCTTATAGTGAAATTTATAAGCGATATATTAAATTTATACACTGTTGGAGTAATTATTGAATATGCTATTGAGTGGGGACCTCTTGCATTAATTGTTATTTTTCAACCTGAAATACGAAATGTTTTAGAATCAATAGGAAGAACACAACTTCTTGGAAGACATAAAGTACTTTCTACAGGTGAAAAAGAAAAAGTTGTTAATGAAATAATGAAAGCAATGGATTATTTTAGAAAAAATAAGATTGGAGCTTTAATAGTAATTGAAAGAGAAGTATCACTTCAAGAGTATATTGATAATTCTACTAAAATTTACGCTGATATATCTGATTCTTTGCTTGAGTCATTATTTTATCCAAATTCTGCTTTGCATGATGGTGGAGTAATAATTCAAGGCGATAAAATCACCTGTGCTGGTTCTGTTTTTAAAACAAGCATGAATCAAAATTTATCAAAGAAATTAGGAACAAGACATAGAGCTGCTTTAGGTATTGCTGAAGAAAGCGATGCAATTGCTTTAGTAGCATCTGAAGAAACTGGAAGATTATCAATTGCTTTAGATTCAGAATTACATTATAATTTAACTAATGAAGAATTTAGAACAATTTTATTAGATGAATTAAATAATAAATCTGAAATATTCTTTGATGCCGATGATATTGAGGAGGAACAAAATGCGTAAATTTTTTAGAAAATTATATAAATTAATTGATGAACTTATAATTGTTCCAATAAGTAGATTAATTTATAATATTCAAAAATTTTTCAAAAAAAATAGTGGATTTTTAGATAAACTATTAAATAGGCCAAATTTTTTAATATTTTTATCATTAGCACTTGCGATATTATTATTTTTATTAGTTGATTCTAAAGCTATTTCATTTGTTGAAGATGAAACAGAAGTAATTAGCAATGTACCAGTCAATATTAAATATAATCAAGAAGCATATGTTATTGAGGGTGCTCCAACAAATGTAAATATTATGATTTCTGGTAGAAAAAGTGATATATATTTGGCTAAACAATTAGGTGAATATGAAGTAACCTTAGATTTAACTGAATATAAAGCATCTGATAGTGCTTATAAAGTATATTTTACTTATGCAAAATCAATTAATAATTTAAAATACAATCTCGATCCATCATATGTTTCAATAATGATAAAAAATAAAGTAAGTAGTGTATCTTCCGTAACATATGAATTAATTAATCAAGATAAACTTGATTCAAAATTAAGTGTAAAAAGTGTGGGGCTATCTAAATCAGAAGTTGTTGTTAAAGGTAGTGAAACTGCTTTAAAAAAAATTGCTTGGATTAAAGCTTTAGTAGATTTAAGTAATCCTGATTTTACAGAGGCTGGATCATATGATATAGATAATATACTTCTTGTTGCATATGACAATACAGGTAATATTTTAAATGATATTGAAATTGTTCCAAGTACATTAAGTGCAACAGTCGTTTTGGATAGTTATTCACAAAGTATTCCAATTGAAGTTAAAACAACTGGTACTTTAGTATCTGGAAAAAGCATTGCAAAGATATTAATAAATAATAGTACAGATTTTTCAATTACTGTTTATGGAAATGAAGAAGAAATCTCAAAAATAAGTTCTATTCCAGTAACTATAAATGTAGATGGATTTGGAACTGATAATGCTAAAAACTATAATGTTACTTTAACAAAGCCAAATGGAGTAAGATATATGTCAACATCAACAATTAATGTTTCTCTAACTTTTGGTACTGAAGAGCAAAAAACAGTTGAAATAACAAATATTTCAAAGAAAAATCTTGGTAGTAATTTAAATGCAAATATTATTTCAGATTCAGCAATTTCTGTTACTTGTAAAGGTGTATCTTCTGTACTTGATAAAATAGAGCCAGAAAATATAAATGCGTATGTTGATTTATCTGGTCTTGGTGTGGGGGATCATGAAGTAGAAGTAAAAATAGATAATACAAATCCTTTAGTAACTTATGCAGTTTCTTCTACTATTAAAGTTAGAATTTCATAAAAAAATAACCTGAAATAAGGTTATTTTTCATTTTCACTAAATTTAGTAAATAATAAGCCTATATTAATAAGACCACATATTCCTACAATTGCATAAATAATATTTGGTATTGGAGAGCTAGATGTAAACAATGCTTCTACTAAATTAAAATTAAAAAATCCTATTAGTCCCCAATTTATTGCACCTATAATAGTAAATATAAGAGTTATTTTTTGTAGTGTTTCCATAAAATCCTTTCTAATAATTATTTTTTCCTAATTTTTATATTTTATACATGAATATTTTAATATCTTACAAATATATTTTATTAGAAAAGGAGAGAAAATAAGTGAAAAAAATATTAATATTACTAATGGGAGTTCTTTTATTAATGGGTTGTTCTAAAAAAAGTAATATTGATGTAGCAAAAGAATTTGAAAATAAAGTTAATAAATCAAAGTCTTATCAAATTAAAGGTAATTTAGAAATTCAAAATGACGAAGAAATATTTAAGTATGATATTGATGTTAGTTTTCTAGAGAGTAATTATTACAAAGTTGAAATGATAAACACTGCTAATGAACATAAACAAATAATTTTGCGCAATGATGATGGATTATATGTAATTACACCTGCTCTTAATAAAAGTTTCAAATTTGAAAGTACATGGCCAGATAATTCATCACAAAGTTATATTCTTTCATCACTAGTTAAAGATGTAAAAAATGATGAAAATAAAGAAATAATTGAAGATGATGATAGTTATATTATTAAAGCAAAAGTAAATTATCCTAATAATGAAGAGTTGTCATATCAAAAAATTTATTTAGATAAAGATTTTAATTTAAAAAAAGTAGAAGTTTATAGCAAAAGCGATATAGTTAAAATTAAAATGGTATTTAAAGATGTTGATTTAAAAGCTGGATTAGACGATGATATATTCGATTTAAAAAATTATATTGAGGAAAATGAATGCGATGATGAAGATTGTGAAAATACTAAAAAATCTATGAGTAATATAAGTAGTGCAATATATCCATTATATATGCCATCTAATACATATTTAAAAAACACTGAAATTATAAATAATGAAAATAATTCACGTGTAATATTAACCTATTCAGGCGCAAAAAATTTTGTATTAATTGAAGAAGGAGCTGTTGTAAATTTAGAACATGAAATAATACCTGTATATGGAGAACCAATAATGCTAAATGATACTATTGCTGCCTTATCTACTAATTCAATGTATTGGACTTCAAATGATATAGATTATTATATGGTAAGTGAAGATTTGTCAGTATCTGAAATGGTTTTTATTGCAACATCCTTAAATAATTCTACAAGCGTTAGTTTAATGAAATAAGCTTTTAGCTTATTTTTTGTTGCCAAGAAATAAAATAATGTTATATAATGTTGATAGGTGGTTGTAATGGGAAAGAAAAAAAATAATATCAATAAAGTAAAAAATAAAAATACCGACACAATAGATAATGAAATAGTGCGTTTTATCATTATTTTCTTTATTATTGCAGTAGTAGTTATAGGTTTATATTTTTTATCAAAAAGTATAGTTGATAAAAGAAATAGTGATAATAATACTACTGAGACAATTGAAATTGCTTATGATAAATTAAATGTTGGAATGATTTTTAATAGACCCTATGATGAATATTATGTTATGATTTATGACTCCAATATTGAACAAGCTGTATATTATTCTACAATTTTAACAAAATATAAAAATACTGATAATTCTATAAAAATTTATTATTGTGATTTATCAGAAAAAGTTAATAGTGTA
This sequence comes from Bacilli bacterium, assembly GCA_051893155.1. Classification (GTDB taxonomy): domain Bacteria; phylum Bacillota_I; class Bacilli_A; order RF39; family UBA660; genus UBA6448. The sequence goes on along the minus strand of JBJFGY010000003.1, from coordinate 3,116 downwards.
TATTATTCAGAAACTGAAAATGGTAATACAAATGCATCAAATATAAATGAACTTTCTTTTGGAAATCTTACATTAATAAAAATAAAAAATGGTAAAATTGCACTTTATTTAGAAGATATTGAGGATATTAAAAAAGAATTAAAATAATTTAGAGAAAAACTCTAAATTTTTTTTAATAAATCTTTTTTTATTATGGTTTACTCTTTTATTTTTTTGTAAACTTTGATAAAATTATTATGAGGAAAATATGAAAAAAGGGTATGATTTAATTGAAGTTGTTATTATTGTAATTGTTGTTTCAATTATATCCGCTGTTTCTACGGGTGTTATAATTACAAAAAGTTTTAGTAGTGATGGTAATTATACATATGCAGATATCGCAAAAGATAAAAATCTGCAAGAGTTTATAAATATATATTCAAAATTAAATACATCATATTATGAAGATATAAACAAAGAAGAAGTAATAAAAAGTGCAATTAATGGTATGACTTCTTATTTAAATGAAACATATACAGGAATACTTGATATAGATAAATCTAATTCACTATTAGATGATTTAAATGCTACATATGATGGTATAGGAATAACAATTAATAATAATTTAATTGTAAATGTAATTAAAAATTCTCCTGCATATAATGCTGGTATTGAGGTAAATGATTTAATTATTAGTATTAATGATGTCGATGTATCAACAAATACAGGTGAAGAAATTTCAAATTTACTAAAAGAAAGTGAAAAAAATATTAAAATATCAGTTAAAAGAGGAGAAGAAATAATTAATTTTGAAAATATAAATTTTTCTAAGTTAGATATTCCCCGAGTAGAATATAATGTTATCGAAAACTCAAATATAGGATACATACATATTTCTCTATTTTCAAATTCAGTAAGTGATCAAGTTAAAAATGCACTTGAAGAATTAAATGAAAAAAATGTGAATGGATTAATAATTGATTTAAGAAATAATACTGGTGGATATCTTGAAGAAGCATATAATACTGCTCAATTATTCTTAGAAAAAGGAAAAATTGTATATTCATTAGAAGATAAAAATAATAATATAACTAGTTTTAAGGACAAGACAATAGAAAAATATGATAATCAAATTGTTATCTTAATTAATGGGCAAACTGCCTCAGCTGCTGAAATATTAGCAGCTGCATTAAAAGAAAGTGGTGATGTGTTAATAGTTGGAACAAAATCATATGGTAAAGGCAAAGTTCAACATACATATTCTTTATCTTCTGGAGAACTAGTTAAGTATACATCTTCATATTGGTTAACTCCAAAAGGAACATGTATTGATGGAAAAGGTATTAGTCCAGATTATAATGTTGAAAATGAAACAGAAATAGATAGTGAAGGAAATAACTATTTAATTGATAATCAACTTGAAAAATCTATTAATATATTAAAAGGTGAGTAAATTATTATTTGCTTGCTTTTTGTATATATATTATAATATATTTGAGGTATATATGAAAAAAGGAGATAGATTATCAATACATTGTTATAAACATAATGGAAAAATAGATAGAATAAGTGGAGAGGCAATTGTACTAGAAGATAATGATGAATATTTAGTTTGTGCTAATAATAAAGTTAAATTAACAGAAAATGATGGTAGGAGTCACAGAACAAAAGAAATTGCTATATTATTTTTTTACAAAAAAAATTGGTATAATATTTTAGCTCAGTTAAAAAAATACGGATTATTTTATTATTGCAACATCGCTTCCCCATATGTTATTGATGGTAATATAATAAAATATATTGATTATGACTTAGATTTAAGAATTTTTCCTGATGGAACTTTTAAAGTTTTAGATAAAAATGAGTATAGATATCATAAAATAACTATGAAATATTCAGAAGATATAGATTTAATAGTTCAAAATAGTTTAAACGAGTTAATTAAATTAAAAGAAAATAATGAAGTTCCTTTTCAAAAAAATGTTATTGAATATTATTATAGTATGTATAAAAAATTAGTTAAGGAAGAAAATAAAGAAAATTAGTTTAATAATTAAAATATAATGCATATAATATGATATATTAAGTGAAAATTGTTAATAAATTGTCTAAAATTCAAAAAAATAAAAAAAATTTAAAAAAATTGAAATTTTTTGTTGACATTAAACTTAATGTTTGGTATATTACTATTGCACTTGAGAAAAAAGGTGCAGAAATGGTCTTTGAAAACTGAGTAAAAAAAGTCAATTTGAGTAGCTTTGATTAAACTTAAATATTAGATTTTAATAAAATCTTTTTTATTGAGAGTTTGATCCTGGCTCAGGATGAACGCTGGCGGCATGCCTAAGACATGCAAGTCGTACGAGATGGCCCATTGATTTTGATTGAAAGTGGAGTGCTTGCACAAAACTAGATATCTTATGATGTGGATTTTCCATCTAGTGGCAAACGGGTGAATAACACGTGGGTTACCTACCTCTATGTTGGGGATAACAGTTGGAAACGACTGATAATACCGAATATGCTCTACGGAGTAAAGAAGCCTTTAAAGCTTCGCAAAGAGATGGGCCTGCGGCGTATTAGCTAGTTGGTGGGGTAATGGCCTACCAAGGCGACGATGCGTAGCCGAACTGAGAGGTTGATCGGCCACACTGGGACTGAGACACGGCCCAGACTCCTACGGGAGACAGCAGTTAGGAATATTCGTCAATGGGGGAAACCCTGAACGAGCAATGCCGCGTGAACGATGAAGGCCCTATGGGTTGTAAAGTTCTGTTGTTTGGAAAGAAATGTAAGATTAGGAAATGAGTCTTATTTGACGGTACCATTCAAGAAAGCCACGGCTAACTACGTGCCAGCAGCCGCGGTAATACGTAGGTGGCGAGCGTTATCCGGATTTATTGGGCGTAAAGGGTGCGTAGGCGGTTTGTTAAGTATAAAATGAAATCCCGAAGCTTAACTTCGGTTTGTTTTATAAACTGGCAGACTAGAGTACAGTAGAGGCAAATGGAATTCCTAGTGTAGTGGTAAAATGCGTAGATATTAGGAGGAACACCAGTGGCGAAGGCGATTTGCTGGGCTGTAACTGACGCTGAGGCACGAAAGCGTGGGGAGCAAATAGGATTAGATACCCTAGT
>JBJFGY010000002.1:0-19372 GCA_051893155.1 Bacilli bacterium | reverse complement strand
ATAAAAATAGACAATTAACTAATAATCGTTTATTTAATGTCTGAATAGTTACCAAATTCCCATAATACCATTGAAAAATAATAGAGATTCATATATAATGTTTATAGAAAGAGAGTGTTATAGTTCGTAAGTTGTAATATATTCGCTCCATAAAAAAATACGCTCGAACTTTTCGAGCTTTTTTATTACAACTAACTCAAATTGCGTTTTTTGGTACTATAAAATTATAATAATTAATTAAAGAAATGTGATTAAATATTGCACGTCTTTTTATTATGAATGAAGTGATTGGATAACGTGTTAGTTTTAGAGATAAACTTCTCGTCAAAAAAAGAATTATTCAACCTTCACATAATATTGTAAATATCAAGAGGCAAAATGAGGATATGTAAAGAAATTGGCATTGCTGTTTCAAAAGGACAAAGTACAATAGCTATATTAAGTATTGCTAAAGAAGTAATTGAAGACCTTTTGAAATAAATAATGATATTAACGTATTCAATCTATTGGAGAAAAAATAAAAGATGTTCCAAAAGAAGATTTAAAAATTGTAATTGAAGAAACAGACACATATCATTTACCAATATTAGATTATTTATTTATAAGGATTATTTTGTATTAGCGGAAAATGCCTTAAAAATTAAAAAATATCTTGATTGAGGTTTAAGAAAAGCAAAAAAGATAAAAAGGATTCTTTAAAACTTGCTGAGTACTGTTGTGATAATTGCTATAAGCTAAATAAAATTTAAAAAGATTAAACTATCAGTATGAAAATCAATATAATAGTATAAAAGAAAAAGACGGGCTTTGAATTTTAAGCTATCGTCTTACATTATTTAGAACATCCAACATCTTTGTGATTTAAATCTTTGTATATTGCATAGGTTAAACATTTTAAGCCACCAGAACATTTTTTGGAATGTTCACATTTTTTACAATCATCAGGTGTTGTATCTTTTTGAAGTTCTTTTAAAATTTTGCTAACTTTATATAATTTATACATATTATCTTTTAATAAATTACCAATTACTATTGGCATTCTTCTGCATGGAACTAAATCACCATTTTCCATAACTGTTAAAAGACTTTTCCCTGCTGTACAAGTGTATGGATAATCATTAGTCATTTGAAATTGTAATGCTCTATACATCGCAATATTTGTTTTGCTTTTTTTAAGTTTTAATCTAATTCTTTCATCTTCCATTATTCTTAAATATTCTGTTGTTTCTTCTTTTGTCATTTGTAAATCAACATCATTATTCTCATTCAATGGAATAAATCGATCAGACCATATATTATCAACATTATATTTTTCAGCAAATTTAACAACCTGAGGAAATTCTTTATAATTAATTTTTGTTGCAGTAAATGAGATAGAAACAAATATATGATATTTTTTTAAATACTTAATAGCAGTAGCAACTTTTTTATATACATTTTTTCCTCTTATGTAATCATTTGTTTTTTTTCCACCCTCAAGACTAACTTGAACATATTCAGGATTGTATTCACTTATTTTTTTTGCAATTTCATCAGTAATTAATGTTCCATTAGTAAGTATAGAAAAAGAATATAAATCTTTATCTTTTTTAAATTCATCTAGTAGTTTAAAAAAATGTAGAGAACACAATGGTTCTCCACCAGTTAAATTTATGTGTCCTTTAACTTTTAATTTTTTTAAAAGTTCTCTATATTGTTCGAGAATCATCAATAAATGATGATACGATAGTGCAATAGGTTTATGTTTTTCCTGGTAGCAATGCAAACATTTTAAATTACAAACTTCACTCAAATGCCATTGTAATATAAATTGCTTTACCATGAACCTCCACCACCGCAAGAAGAACATCCTCCTCCACAAGAAGAACAACCTCCACCACAACCTCCACCACAACCTGATGAACCAGATGATGAAGATGATGGAATATATACAAAATCAGATAAATGATCTAGTGAATCTATATTGTTATAATCAAAATTGCCCATATCATTAGTTGGAACAGGAATATTTTCAAATTTTTCTACCCATTTTTTAGAAACATCTAAAACATAAGCATATGGTAATATATCATAAAAATAATTTGGATTTTGTTCTACTAACATTTCAATCTGATCTTTTTCAGCTAATTCTATATAATTTTTAAATCCATTTATTTTAGATTTAATTTGTTCTCCATATAAATTTTTTCTTTTCATCAAAATAGCAAAAACAAAAGTTACTATGTTAGAAATAAATGCTATAGTATATATAATATTAAGTTTGGGGTTTAAATCTTCAAATTTGTAGTATGCTAATCCAAATAAAATTGTACATATTAAAAATCCTAAACTAACAATTAGCATATATTTATATGCTTTCAAGTCATTAATCTTATCATCAAAGTTATTTCTAACATTTTCTCCTATTTCACTAAACACTTTATAGAAAGAATAATTTTCAGAAAGGATTGTTTCATCCGAATCTTCAAAAAGCTTATTATAAACAATTTTCTCATTATTACTCATCTGAGGTTTATCTTTAAATTCATTTAGAGATAATTCTTTTTTTATTGTATCAAGTTGTTCTTGTGAATATTGACTAATACTATCGCTAACTATTCTTATATATCCATTATCAATCAAGTATTTTGAATTTTCATAAAAATTATTAAAGTCCGAAGTTACAATATTTTCATTAACATTGTCAGGAAAATAATCTTTCATGATTTTAATTGAATTAATTGTATTATCGAAAGTATCTGAACGTTCTTTATATTCTTTTAGTTTAACTATCCTTATTTCACGTTTAATATATTTATTAACATCAGTTGTATTTGATTTAACAATCGTCAGTGTTTCTTTATCTTCAGATTCTATTATTTTTATAAAACCTTTACTAGCTAATTCAATAATTAATGCTATTGATAATTTTCTTCCAGTATCTTTTTTATACAAATAACCAATTTCAGCAGCATCTAATTTTTCTGGTGGGTAAAATTCAACTGTTTCAGGAATTTTATCTAAATCTTTTCCATTCTTTTTCCATAAAACAAAAGATATGATTGCAAATAATATACATAAAACGCAAAGTAATAACGAAGTTATTCCATAATTATTACTTCCATTTACAAAATAACCATCAGGCAATTCTATATCAATAGTTAATGCACTATTTAATCGATAATTTGATGATAAATCAGCATATATAGTGTTTCCACTTGCATAATAATTAACATAAGATGTTATGTCCTGTTTTCTATGTTTATCGGCAAAAAATTTAATTTTGTTTTGAGTATCAAATGCTTTAGGTAAATTAATTATAATTGATGCATTTTTAATTTCTGTTCCCCAATAGTCACCAAACGCATGAAAAATAAATTCATCAAAATTATCATAAGGATCAAATCCCATATCATAAGTATAATCTATTTCATATGTGTGGTTTCCTACTGGTAGAGTATAATTTGCGTCTCCAATCTTAATTCTTTGTTTTCCACTAACAGTATCTATAGTATAGTTATCACCAACAGCTTTTAAATTACTTAATTTAGATTCTCTTGATTGTGTTACTCCATCTTTATTTGTATATTCTAACCAAAATGGAATGAATCTATAAATTCCGTGATGACCACTTTCATAAAAATTAACTGTAATATATTCTTTGACATCTACTGAATTTGATTCGTTAACATCCATAACAATTTTGTATTGTTCTATTGTAAATCCATCTGCTGAAGAGGGAGCGGTTGATGTTGATCTTCTGTTTACTTTATTAATTAAAACACTATCACTAAATATAGCCATTAATATAACTCCAAATACTAAAAATATAACACTACATTTGTGTAATTTATTATATTTACTCTTTGATGTTACAAATTTTTGAGAAACATTTGAAAAAACTATAGATACTATAGATAAAATATAGATTGCAAAAATGAGTATAAATAAAACATCCATATTCATATTTTAACCTACAATTTAACTTTTACATTTTCACGTTCATCATCATTAGCTTCAAACATTGCTTTTGACTTAAAGCCAAATAATCCAGCAAAAATATTGCTAGGGAACATTTCAACTTTATTATTATATACTCTAACAGCACCATTGTAATATTTTCTAGCATTAGCGATATCATCTTCAACTTTTGATAATTGATTACTTAAATCTATAAAATTCTCATTTGCTTTTAATTCAGGATAACTTTCTACAATAGCCATTAATCTACCTAATCCTTGGGATATTTTATTATTTATATCAACTTTTGCAGAATTATTCATTTTTTCATATGAACCATTTCTTAAATTAACAATTTCATCTAAAGTTTCCTTTTCGTATTTAGCATATCCTTTTACTGTTTCAACAATATTTGGAATTAAATCCCATCTTTTTTTTAAATAAACATCCATCGTTGAAAAAGCTTCCTTTACTTGATTATTTAATTTAACAAAACGATTATAGCAAACTAATAAATATATAACTAATAAAACTATAATAGCACCTATAATACGTATAGTCATTTTTTACACCTTCCTTTTTAATTTCATTTAAACAAATAAATTATAAATCCTCTTTATTTATTTTAACATTTATAACCTACCTATATTACAAAAAAATTATATCATAAAATATTGTTTTTTGGAATAACTTGAAAAAAATTAATTAAAAATTATATGATTAATTTGTGATAATGTCTTAATTGTTAACTTGCGAAAATGTCTCAAATTTATATAATATCCCACCGGGGTGGGATATGAGAAAGGTAGAATTAAGAATGAATGAGCAAGAAAAATATGAAGTTATTAAAGAACTACTTGACCATAATGGTAATAAAAATAGAGCTAGTAAAAAGCTCGGTTTATCAAAAAGACAAATTAATCGTCTTATTATCAAATATAAGGAGAAAGGTAAATCTGGATTTATACATGGTAATAGATCAAAGAAACCAATAAATACATTAGATCAGTCAATCTCCGAAAATATTATACAATCTGTTTAATAAAAAGAAATTGAAAAAACAACCAAACATATTAACTATGAGATGGATGAATATGCTGAAGAATTTTACGATAAAAAAAGATTTATATTACATTCTTCTTGAAGAACGATTTAAATCGCTACTACTTGAATTATATCTAATAACATCAGGTATAGTTGAAACTTGTTGCTTGTTTTGTTCTCTAACTTGAATAGCCATAAAATATTTTGTCATTTCTGATATTGTAGTTTCAAGCATATTTATTGTATCTTGTTCTGATTGTAAATAATCTTTAAAATTCTTATATATTTCTTTTAATTCTTCAAATGAAGCTTTACGTTCTTCATTATTTTTTGCATTTTCAGCAGCAACTTGCCATCTACTAAAAATGACTCTAAATCCTTCGTTTATAAATGTTCTATATTTATTAATATAATTATTTGAAATACCTTGTAAAACTGAAAAATAACTTCCCAAATCAATTAATTATATCAAGTTTTCATTTGAATTTCCGATTTCTGTTGATGTATCTAATGGTGCAGGTCCATCATGTTGATTTATATCTTTTGTTCTACTGCTGTAAGATTAACATTTTTGTTAATAACATTCATTAAAATTGCTCTTGAGTTATTCCACACAATGGAAATTTATTCAGTATTTGAGTTGCCAAATCTTTAAGATCATCATCTAAAATAAAATCTTGTGTTTGTATTTACATTTTTTAATAGATTATGATAATATCTATAGAAGTTAGTTGTATTAACTTTATATAATGATAGTTTTAATTTATCTTATCTATCGCTCCATTGACAAGTCTATTCGAACTATTAGGACATTGATATATAAAAAATTAATCTAAAGATTGATTTTTTTAATTATTATTTTATTCTTCTACCATTTTGTTCTACATTAGTTGTCGGAGGGAAATTATTATATTTATGTGGATAAAGTACTCTATCAATTTCTTCTCTTCTTTGTTCTAGAGTAAGATACTTTACCTCCAATCCTATTTGTTGTTGTATTTTTGAAACACTATAAAAATTTTCTAAAAGAGCTTTTCTTCCTTCTAGAGTTGGATAAAATTTAACTGAATAGAATCCCCTTGAATCAGTATTAGAGTGTTCTAATATTCCGGTATCATAATTATAATTAACTTTGACTTTTTTATCTTTTATAGTAATGCATTTGCCATCTTTTGATAATAAAACTCCTTTTCTCAACATTATTGAACCAATCAACATTTTCATATAATCAATAGCCTGATCTACATCTTTTCCTGATAATGTAATATTTCTATTTGAATTGGTAATTCCATAAAGAAAATTAAAAGTTTCTTTTGCTTCTAAAATAACATCTGTTAATCTATTGCTATATGCATCACCTGGAGTTTCTGGTGCGAAATACACACCAGGAACTTCGGAATTATATAACCAAGCAATAGACCTTTCACAACCCTTAAATAGTTGTGGTGAAGATTGATAAACAGATTTTATCGATTGTTCAACTAACTTTATGTTATTAAAATCACTATATATAATTATTCTATCACATTGTTCCATCCCACTAGTTAATTGATATTTAAATCTAACTGGAACGTTTTGAATACTAAATGTATCAACTAATTTTTTTACAATTTCATGCATATTTTCTGGATTAGGAGCAATATAAAATCTATAACTTATATCCCCCATATTATTAGTATTTATTTTTACCCATTTATATTCCTTATTTTGATTTTCAGTTCTAATATTAGCATTTTCCATTTGTTGCAAAAAACTTTCTAACGCTAATTCTTTTCCTTCTAGATTATTAGCTCTATATTTAGAATTATAAATTTTATCTCTTAAATTATATCTTTCTGTATCTTTTTTACATTGTAATGCTAAGTGAACTAATTCCATAATTATTGAATCATCAATAGATTGAATAATGGTTTCTAAATTACCTGATTTTGGATTTATTATATTCATTTTAAATGATACCTCACTTAATTACTATTTTAACATATTTTTTTACTTTTTTATTTAAATTAGTTTATATTTATATTTTTTGTGATAAGATATATTTAAATATTGATATTTTTTATATCAAATTGTTGAAAAGTGAAACATGTAAGATTGAAAATAAAGTCAAAATTAACTATGCTGGGATATAAATGAAAGTTATCCAGCACAAATTAAAACAAAAATATAGAAATATAGTTAAAAATTAATTGAAATAATTAAATTTTTTTATGTTTTACATTTTTTCATATAATTAATTATATAATTAATTATGAATAATTCTGAAGTTATTAATGAATTAAAAAGACTTAATTTTGAAGATTTTATTTGGATAATATTTGCAATTTTAAGTATTTTAAATATTTATGGTGATTATAATAGCAAAGAATATTTAATAACTAAAAAAAATACTTTTGAAAAAAAATCAAATTATATATTTGAAATAACACTGATCATTACTTTTTTTATATATTTATATTTTTTTTTAAGAAATTATAAATTTTATAAAAAAGCATCTTTTGAAGATAAAAAACTTTATTTTATTAAAGTATTGGGAAGTAGTTTTTTAATTGCAGGAGTAATATGTTTAATATATTTTCAAACTAATCAAAGCAATTTTATTGGATCACCAGCAATATGAATTAAATATTATATTAAAATTCCAATGTAATAAACTATTAAAATATTATAATTTTATAATTTTCTTTATAATATAACTAATTAAATATGAAGTTATAAGAATAATTGATATTTTAATTAAAATATTTGGGTTTTGTATACTATCAATTAATCCTGTACCAATAAAACCCCAGAAATAAACCATAAAAATTTTTCCAATTAAAATACTTATTAAAAATTTTTTAAAATTCATTTTAGAAAGACCTGCAGCTATATTAATCAAAAACGCAGGGGTAAATGGAAGTGCAATAATTAATGTTAAAGTTTCTAATTTTAATTTACTTATTCTTTTTATTGTTTTATTTAATAGATTTAATGTTTTTTTATTTTTTATATGAAAAATTCTCGTTCCTTTTTTAGAAATGAAATAAGAAATAATACATCCAATACAAGTAAAAATCCATGATATTAAAAAACCATATAATTTTCCAAAATAAATAAAATTAATTGTAATAAAAATGCATAAAGGTAATATTGGAACGATTGATTCTAAAACAATTAATAAACACGAAAAAATAGGAGCATATACTCCCATTGACAATAGTAAATTTTGTAATGCCACAGATATTTTACTAACCATACTACTCCTATATATAATAAATTATATCAATTTAAAAATTTTTTACAAGAATAACATTATAACCATAAAATGAAAGTATTTGAACTACTTTTTTACTTAAATTACCCTTCTTACACATTATATAATATGGTTTATTTTTTTCTAAATATAACTTGTGATTTAAAATTAACTTATCAGCATAAATATTTATACTTCTCGGATCATGTTTTTCTTTATAATCTAATGGATGCTGTACATCAATAAGTATTCCTAGTGACGAATCATAATCTTTATAATCAATTACCTTCATAAAAAAACCTCATAATAATATATGAGATTTTATAATTATTTTATATGAATATTGCCTATTCATCAAAAAAATCATCAAAATATTCATCATCCTGTGAAATACCATCATTAATAATCTTACTATCTTTATCAATATTTAATTTGGTGTTTATGGCATCATCCATTTTTATTTCTTGAGTTAAGTCATTTGGATCATCAGACTTTTCATTGGATTGTTTTTCTTCAAGATTTTTAATTATTTCATCAATATCTAAATTAGATTCTTTTTCTTTAATTGGGGTAATAATTGGAATGTCATTATCATTTTTAGAATTTTCCTTCTTTTCTTCTTCATCAAGTGCTTGAAGTTTTTTTTCTATTTCTTTAACCATATCATCTATATCTTTTGAAGTGATTTCATTATTCATTTTTGGAATTGGATTAGGTCTTTCTTGGCTAATAAATGGGTTTGATTGCATAAATGGATTAAATCCATTACCCATAAATGGTGAATCCATTCCCATCATATTTGGATTATTCATAGCCTCTTCCTTTTTCTTCTCAGAAACATATTTTTTTATATCAAATAATTCAATTTGTCTTTTTTCTCTTGAAGGTAGTATTGCATCATGACGTTCAATACCCCAATCTATTTTAAAATCTGGAGCTAAATCAGTTTTAAATGGATTTTTTCGCCATCTAATTATAATTGCCTGAAATAATTTTAATTTTTGCAAATCTGATACAGTAACAAGAGGAGTGGATGCTGTCTTATCTTTTTCATTAGATTTAACCTCTCCACACATTTTACTAATTTCTTCAAGGGCTTTAAGTTCAGTTGATATTAAGTAAACTAAATTACCGCAATTTCCTTTAATAACTTGGGCAACTTCTTCACCATAAACATCATTAAGTTGAGCAAAATTTTGAATAATAAATGTAAAGCGAATTGACCTACTTCGCGCAGCAGTTACCATTGAATCAACGTCTTTAAGTGGTGGCATATTTGCAAATTCATCCAATATAAAATTCGTTCTATATAGAAGTTTTCCACCATTAGCTTGTGCGCAATCAATTAATGTTTCATAACATTGCTTAATAAAAATTGTCATTAATCCATGATATGTTTTTTTCTCATCATGGATAATCATAAAAACAGCTGTTTTTTTGTTGCCAATATCTCTCATATCAAAATCTGAATATGAAAGCATTTCACTCAAATTTTCTTTTGTTGAAAATAATCTAATTTTTTGCCTAAATGTTGATAATATACCACCTTTAGTATCACTAGGTGCATTTATTGTATTTGAAGCAAAAATATAAGCTGGTGTTGATTCACCTTTTAAATTAAAATATTCTTGAATATAAGTTTTTGTTCCACGTCTTTCTTCACCAACTGTTGACATAAAGTTAATACTATTTAAATTAACTTCTTTTTCACTAGCATCCATAAATAAACCCATAGCAAGTCCAGAAAAATAATCAGCAGCACTTTTTTGCCAAAAGGCTGAATCTCCACCTTCAGATTTGTCATATAAAATATTTAAAGAGACATCTTCAAGAAGTTCAGTTGCTTTATCAGCATTTCCTTGCTTATAGTACATATAAGGTAAAGCAAGTGGATTCCAAGAATTACCTTTTTCAGGATCACGGAAATTGAGAATAACAATATTATATCCTTGTTTTTTTAAATAATCACCACAATATTGATAAATCTCTCCTTTGGGATCTGTAATTACCATACTTTCACCTTTTTTTGAAAGCAAATTTACAAGTGGCTTAACAACGCATTCTGTTTTACCAGAACCAGTAGAACCAATTACTAGATTATGATATTCTCCATTATCAACCCACATTTCTTTACCATTATTAACAAGGGCAATTCCTGCGGCTTCAATGCTACTATCAGTTGTTTTAATTTTAACAATATTTTTATCATTTTTTATATCTTTATCACTAGCCCATTTTGAATAGCCATCGCTACTTTTTTCGGTAAAAAATAACCCCCAACCATCTCCTTTTTCCTTGCTAAATATTTTAGAGGAAACACTAACAAAAATTAAAATTAAGGTAGCAATAAAAAGTCCAATTGTAAATCCAATATATTCAGATGTAAAAGCTTTAAAAGGTAAAAGTCCATAAGGTTTTCCTTCTTGAGAAAAAGATGAAAAATTAAGCACAGCTATTGCACAAAAATATAAAAGAAGTATACAATAAATACAAAATAATATAAAATTTTTTTTAGTTACTTTAAATTTCATTTTTCCTCCTTTTTAATTATTTTATTATACTACATAAGTAACAATTTTTAAACTAATTTAATAAATTTATTATTATTAAATTGATACATATTGCTTTGAAGTATTTTACCTTCATAAGACATTTTTCCAAATATAAATGTTAATTTATTATCTATTGTTATAATATCTTTTAAATAGTATGTAGGATAGTCTTTTCTAGCACTATTACCAATAGAATTTTTTAATATAATTTCAATATTTCCAGCATTATTATAATATATTAAATTGTAAAATAATTTTGTATCAACATTATATAAGTTAGTAGCAATAACTATATATCTATTTTCTGTTATATAATATATTAAATTATTATGAATATTTTCTATAACATTGTAATCTGAATTATTTAATATCTTTTTTACTTCATTTAATATATTATTAGTAAAAGTACCTTCACTATAATTAATTGGTTTTATATTAAGTTCTTTTGAAAATGCAATAAATTTTCCATCATATGATACATATTCTTTATTATCATTAAGTAAAGACCAATTTCTGCCAAAATATATATAATAATTACCAAAATAGTTATTATTAATATATACATTCATCTTTTTATTATTTAATGTATCAATATTAGTACTTTGCCATACATTATTTTTTTTAGAATATCTAAACATAGTAAATTCATCAATAGTTAAATAATAATAAACATTTGTTATATTTGTTGTATTATTTGAAATATTAGAAGTATTGTTAGAAATATTTAAATTATTATTTGTTATATTATTATTAATATTATTACTTGTATTATTTACATAAATATTGTTATTGTCATTATTTCTAATTAAAAATATATATACTAATACACAAATAAAGAAAAGTAAAAAAATTGTTATTATGATTATATAATTTTTATTTAACTTTTTCAATTTTATTTTCCTTTCTCTCTAAAATAGACTGCTAAAGGTCTACAAACCATAATAGTACCACCATAGTAATTAGTTACACGTACATCATTTGCAGGATTATCATCATCATGACCAGCAGCTTCAAATACTTGACCATTACCTACATACATTACTACATGGCCACCACTATTATTAAATATTAAATCACCAGGAATAAAATCATTAACATTAATACTCCTAACTACAGCATTATTTGCTTTACACCAATCCATTTCGGTAGATGTAGTACCATACCAACCATTTGCAAAATAATTGATATTAAATAATTCATAGGCTCTTGCAACCAATGAAGAACAATCAACATATCCTTTTGCAGCACGATTTGATTGGCTATATTGGTAATTATCAAAAGTGGCAATCGCTTTTTTAGAAATTAAAGTACCAAGTTCTATAATATCGTCTATATTTTCAATGTCAATAAGCTCACCATCAATATCTACCATACTACAGTCAACTCCAGAAAGGCCAAAAATTGTATTTCTTCTATCTACCATAGTTTGAGCTTGCCATCCTGCATAGGCATCTTGATCCATTTCATTTGTTAATGTACATTTACTTGAGTCAACAACAACTATCTTACCATTTTCATTTTTCCACGGACAATTATTCTTATCACATATTTTTTTTACTTCATCATATCTTGAAGAATCAGTATAATAATCTTTTATATAATCAATATATTGACAACCGCCCAGCCCCCAGTTTCCAGCATTATACCAATATTTGCCAATATAAGCATATGTACTCATCATTTCCCTAACTGTAGAATATTTCGATACCAAATTTACAAAAGCTAAAACTCCTTCATCAAAGGTATTATAGTCAAACCCTGATTGACCATTATAGGCACCAATTCCCCAGTAATTATATTTACCACCAGAATAGCCTTCCATATCTGCACGTACTACAACAAGTTCAGGATTAACATTATTTTTAGTTGCAATATCATACACTTTTCCAGCGTTATTACGCATAACTGATGCACCTGCAATAGATGAAGTTAAATTTTGCTGTACTAAAGAAACAAATTCATCTTTAGAAAGTGTTGTACTTTTCATTGGAAATTCGCTACAACCATTTAAATAAGATAAACCAGATAGTTCCTCTTCACCTGCTGCACCTCCACCACCAAGAATTATTAATAATATTACAAGTAACAAAAATATAATTAATAATACTAATAATACCCATGGATTTTTTATAATAAATTGAATAACTTTATTACGTCTAATTTTCTTTTTTTCTTCATCTGATGTATTAATTGTAGAATGTTTAGGTTTCATACTAAAATTCATTTTTTGTTTATTTTTTTGAATATTTTGTCCATTTTTAGTATTATTATTTTGCTCTGCTGATTTATTTATAGAATTAGTAGCACCTTGTTTATTACCAGAAAGTCCATCCATTACTGTTTGACCGGCATCTATTACTCCTTTATCATCTAAATCATTTAAAACTTCTTGTCCCATACGAGTAATTTTATTTCTCTGTGCAATATCATTCATTCTTTTACCAATTACTTCATTTATTTTATCTCCAGCTTTAGTTTTATTAATTTTGTTTACTATTTTTCCACCAACTTCTCCACCAAAGTAAGTTGCAGCTGCTTGGGTTGCCATTTTACTAACTTTTTTATTAGTTTCAATATTCTTATCTTTTTTTATATTTTTTTTATTAGTTGATTGAGCTTGATATGGTAAATCATTTTCTTGATCATCAAGATTTATATGTGGTTCATTTTCTTCAGGTATAATCTCATTGTTTTCATTATTCATATTCTCACCACCTACACTAGTTAAATTATAACATAAAAACTATTGTTTCTACAACAAATAAAAAAGCCCAAAATGGCTTTTTAATATCCACCACCAGACCCAAATGAATCCAGTTCCTCTTGAGTTGCTATAACACTCATATTCATACGTCTATTACCACATATAAATAACGCTTCACCTTGATTATAATATTTAATTCTTTCTTTTTCTGTATCATTTAAATCAATAAGTTTTGCTAAGTCTTCAACTGCTTGTTTTCTTAAATTCATTATCAAATATGAAGAAGCATTATCAAATATTGCTTTTCCATGCATAATCAAATTTGGAGCAGCAAAGTCGGTTGGTTGTTGTGTAATAACAATTGTTCCTGTATTATATTTACGCGCACGTCTTTGAATTTGTGATAAAAATTCTGCACCTAATTCATTATGATTGGATAAAAGGACATGAGCTTCATCAACCATCATGACAGTATTAATATCTTTATCAAGACATAATCCCCATGCATATTTTAAAATATTAAAGAATAATGCATTTTTAATATTTTCATCGCTATTCATTAATTCTTTTATATTAAATACAATAAAATCACTATCAATTTGAAGAGTGGTATGACCTGTAAAATAATATCTAAGTTCCTTAATTAAAGGTCTAACTTTAAGTTCAAGTCTTTCTAATACATCTCTTTCACGAGTCGCATCAGTCATAGAAAGAAGTCTACCCTTTATAGTAGCATAAACATCATCAAAAGTTGGATAATCTGCACTAGTTAGTTTTGTAAAATCAGTATCATAATCTATTTTAAATCTTTTATAGGTATCTTGAACAATTTCACTAAATAATGTTAATACATCTTCCTCAATTGAAGGATTATAATATTTCATGAAAGCTTTTAATTGTTGTAAAGTTCTTGTTAAAACAGTATAACCTAAACCTTCTTCAATTTCTTGTTCATCAACATCGACTACAATTTCAAGTGGATTAATCATACCAAAATCTCCACCTTTACCAAGATCTAAGAAATCACCTTTCATTGTATTAACCATTTCTTCAAGCTCTCCTTCAGGGTCAATACAAACAACTTTTAAACCATTTCTTAAATGAGTTCTTAATAAAAGCTTTGCAGCTGTACTTTTTCCTGATCCTGATGTACCTAAAATAATAATATTTGCATTATTACGATTATTTTCTTTTTTAATTTGAAATAAGAATTGATTATAAAGAATTACACCACCAGAACGGTCAATTCCTAATAACGTTCCACATCCTGGATCCTTTAATGAATCAAAAACAAATGGATACATACCAGCTATTGTAACTGAAGGAAGTGGTATACCAATTCTTTTTTCTATATCTTGTTCTGGAAAAATTGGAATCATACTCTTTAAGGCTTTTTCCTGTTCGAACATTAAGGAAACACCACGCATACCAAGTGCATCTATATAATTTCGCACTTGTATTTTAGTTAAATCAAGACCATCGATTGTATCAGAAGAAATCATTAAGTGTAGTTGAAAATCAAATATTCTTGCTTGAGAAGATGCAAGCATTGAAATAAATTGTTCAAGTGATTCATAATCTTGGCGAATTCTTTCTTGTGTTGTCTGATCTTTTTCTTGTTGATATCTAATTTTTAAATCAGCTATTTCTTTATTTAGCATTTTTTTTAAAATTTCAAATGAAATTGGAATATGTTTAATTCCTACTCTAACCCCAGGAATATTGGTAATATCGGATAAAAAACCTGGAAATATACTTCTTGGATAACCAACAATTGTCATAATAGTATAACATTTATCTCCGAGCATAAATTCAGTTGGTTTCAAATATATTCCCTTTGGAGCTACTTCACTTTTAAGTTTACTCATCTACATCACCGCCTTAAAATTAGTTTGAATACCATCATTTAAAAAACTATCTAAAATCATTCTTAAATCAGTATTACTTGTTTGGCTTGATGAAAGTCCAGCATTTGATAAACCACTAATTAAAGTATGTAATTTTTTTTGAACAAGTTCCATTTTCTTTTCTTTAAAAAGAAATGTATATTCTGTATCAACTACATTATATTCCCTGCTCATAAATAAATTAGCCTTATTTATATCTTGCATTATTAATTTTCTTATAGCACTATTTTGACTATGATTATATGCAACTTGAAGTTCACTTAAATACATATCAATATCAACAGGTCTATCAGAAATTAATAACCAAAATTCAAAATCTAAAGTATTATAAAATGTAGATAGATTAAAAAGTGTTGCATTTTGTGAACCTTCATCTAATATAAATATGTTTTTGGGCTTAACTTTAACTCCAGTTATATAATAACCATCATCAGTTAAAATCATTCCATTATTTATAGATTTAATAGGAAGCCAGTCTTCAACAAATTTCATTGAAGAACTATTAGTAGAATTATTCGTCTGTATCATCACCAATACACCATCCTTTCCAATGATATTTTCTTGGATTAACATAAAAATCAATTATATTGTTTATTAATTGCATTACATTATGATAGTACCTTACAGGCATAACAAGTAGTGCCGCAAATAAAACTGGTATAATAGCAATAATTAACTCAACAGTGGTTGGATTTTTTAAAATAACTAACAATATTACTGTTATTAAAGCACCAATTAAACATACTACTAAGTCAGGTACTGTAAAAAATCCAAATATTAATTGTGACTTTTTACTATTAGCAGGAACTAAATATTGATTTTGCATATATTTTTTTCAACTCCTTTTTATTTATTATTTTGATTATTATCATTATAACTACTTGACGCTTGATGACTTCGATATGCATCTGTATTCTTAGCTTGTTGTTGCATTTTAGCTTTTTGATCAAAGTATCCGTCAATAACTTGATTAGCTTGTTCCAAAGTTCTTTTTTCTCTTTCCAAGTTGTTATTTTGAATATTAATTCCATTGTTAACTGATGAAGCTTGTTTAAATGCAGCATCTACAAAATTCCAACCATCCCCAGAAATAGTTATAGTATTTCCATCTGCATCTTTTAAAAGGCCATGATTAATATCATCTGCAAGTTTTTGATAATTAGTATAGAATTTACCACCGCCATCAATAGTATATCTATCACCATCACTATTTACATATATTCTATCAGCAGCATTAGCATGACTAGCAGCAGTTACATATTTTTTCATCATTTCATCCTCAGTTTGAGCAAGTTTAAAAGATGCTTGTTGATATGCTTCATCTGTTAAATTTCCATTTCTATAATTATTTTCAAGTTGTTCTTTAAGTGCTGTATAATTACCTTTTAATTGAATCATTGCTGCACGATTTTGAATTGCTAATTTACGATCCTCATATTCACCATCAGACATAGTAGAACCTGGACGAGTATATAAATCGTCTAAAGCCTCTAAATCTTTTAATCTTTGTTCTTCAGTATAACCAGTAGAAATATGAAGAGACTCAGTTATATCAGAATTTGCTTTATGAATCTCTTCTAATGCATCGTTTTTAATTTTGCTTCTTGCTGCAATTACTACATCATTTTCACGTGCTATATTTTGAGAATTACGCATTTCTTCATTAAGATTAGCTATAGCAGTATTATTAGCATCTTTTTCTCTTCTAAATTGTTCAGTAGTTTCAGCATTTAATACAACTTGATTACCAGTTGCATCAAGTATTGGATTACCCTGCGAATCAACTAAAGCATATTCAGCATTATCAATTCTATAATCATCAGCTTTTTGTTGAGAATCAAATCCAAGATTTCTTCTTAATCTATCCATCATAATTCCACCCCTAGTAGCACCTTGTGCAAGAGCATCATGATAATTTCTTCTATGCATATATTCTTGCCCAACAGCATGAAAATCTGCATTATTTAATCCATGTCTAAAACCTCTAAAAGCAGCAGCGGGATTTCCACGGGATGTAACTAAAGATCCAATAGCATTTCCTGCTGCAAAAGCACCACCGGCTTTTAGTTTATCTTTAATACCAAGTTTCATATCACCATCACCGAATCCAAATAAATCACTTAAAAGCTTTGGTGATTGTCTCATAAAGGCTACAACACCTAAAATAATAAAACATTTCGCAAGAAGATTTAAAAAGCCATTTCCAGTGTCAGTAGAATTTGCAAACAAATTAAAATCAGCAAGTAAAGATATAAAATAAACGCCTAAATTCATTATAAAAACTCTAGTAAAAGAACTTAAGAAGGTTTTTCCAACATTTGAAAGCCATTTTTTAAAAACATCATCCATTTTAGGTATTACCATACAAAAAATGGCTATAGGAGCAATAATTTGATAGAATGCAAGTTTACAAACTCTAATACCCATATCAAAACAAAAGGATATCATTACATAAACTAAAAATCCTCCCACAATTAGAGCTGCAAACCAATCAAAATCAACTTCGCCCTCATATATATTTTTTGCAAAGGCTCTAAAAACACTAAAAGAACCTGTTTCTAAAGCAAAATTAGTTGCTCGTTCTAAAGAACATTCTTCATCTCCATCTTCATCAGAGCATTCAAACTCTTGTGAACTTCCATTCGGATCAGTAGCTCTTATTACGCCAATATCAGTTTTACCATATACACTACTACTATCACCATTTGCTGGAGTAAAAAAAGGTAGAAAAGTATTAACACTCATATAAATACCACCATAATGTATACTGTCAACATCATTTGATTTACCTGTAAAAATGCCACTTATAATATTGGAATTTAAAAAAGCAGATTGAAAACCATAAGCAAATTGAAATATGGAAGGACATAATGTTATTAAAATAATTGCTATAATAAAATTTGTAAATATTTTTTTACCATCAACAGCACTTTTATTACTATCTGGATCCACAATTTTATTTAATATTCCATATGAAAGAATAAAAAGCATTACAATGCTTAATATTTTATATATATTTGTAGTTATTGAAGCAAAATCTTCTTGATTAAAAATATTATTTTCAGCTAATGCTAAAAAAATCCTGTATGCAAAATTTACAAGTTTAAAAACTCCTCCTACTAAAGAAATAATTACTTTATTAAAAAATTCACCAATATCTGCAATAATATCAAATATTAACATTCCATTCATATTTACTCCCATTAAACAATTATTGTGGTATATATTTTATATTACTATTATTAAATTATAAACTATTTTAATTTTATAAGCAATATTAATTTAAATTAAAACTTTCCAGATTTTCCACTAAAGCCGTCAACATCTATTGTCGTAGTATTATTTGTTGTAGTATTATTTGTTGTACTACTACGTTTTTTTTTAGCTGTAGATTTTAAAGGAGAACCAGAACAATTAGAATTTAGTAAACATTCAGTACACGCTCTATACTCACTTGTTACATTATCAGCATCATCTATATATCCTATAATAGTAGAAATTAATGTTGGTAAAAAGAAAATAAAAATACCTAATATAATTTTCATTACAAGAGATGAAATTGTTTTTGAAAGCATGCTTTGATCATCAGAAATTATAACTTTTGCAAGTGAAACTATACCTAATATAATGATTATAATTGGTATAGCTATTTTTAATATAACAAATAAGACAGAAAATAGTTCAAGCACCTTCATAACGTTTTCATCAGAGCACGATAATGCATCTACTCCTGAATTTGCTAATATATAAGTATAATTATGCTGATTATTTAAAATATTATTGTTATATGTTGAAGCAAAAGCATTACTTTTAAATGATAAAAAAACAAGAATAATTATAAAAAGATAAATAAATTTTTTTTTCATTTCATCACCACTTAAATTATATAATACTATGCTATTTTTATCAAGAAATAAATATTTAGAAATTATTATAAAATTTGAGTTTAGGTAAAAATAACTCTTGACATAAAAAAATTAGAGATTGTTAA
>JBJFGY010000001.1:0-4255 GCA_051893155.1 Bacilli bacterium | reverse complement strand
ATATAAAAAATAGTGTGATGATTTTACACTCACCAACACTATTTATAATACAACCTAAATTATAAAGGCGTATAAGCCTTTTTTTATTGAAATAATTTACTAATTATTTTATACTAATAGTGGTGGTTGATAAATGGAAAATGATAATAAATTAAAAAAAGTTATTAGCATAAAAAAAATTTTATTAATAATTTTATTTTTAGTTATAATATGGTTTGGATTTACAGCATATGAATATTATCGCGTTAAGAATGATAAAAGACCACTTATTTGTCTTAATAAAAAAGAAATAAATGAAAATGATAATGAGAAATCTATGATGTGTTATGGAGCATTTTATAAATATAAAGAATACTATTATAAAAAATCAGGTAATATTACAGGAAGAGAATTTGCTTTATTTTTTATGGCAATGGATCGAAATAACGATTGGTAGGTTGTAAATGAAATTAAATAATAAAGGATGGGGACTTAATACTTTATTAATTATTGGTGCTTGTTTATTTTTATTTTTACTTATAGCAGCATATTATATATATGTTTTATATGGTTCATTTAATAACAATAATTATTATAAAGTTCTTGAAGAAAAATTAGTAGTTAGTGCCCAAAAATATAATTTCAAAAGTAAAATTAGTTATAATAAATTAAAAGAGCTAGGATATATTAATAGTTTAAAAGATGAAAATAATAATGAATGCGATGGTTATGTACTATATACTAATAATACATATACAGCATATATAAATTGTGAAAATTATATTACAGATGGATATTATACAAATAAATAACAAAAAATTTAAAAAAATGTATTTTATTGTTGACTTTAAGCATATAAATTTGATATATTAATTATGCGTTTTTATTGGGTTCTATATTAATTAGAACCTAATTTAATAAGAATTATGATACACCAGGATGTGTGTTAATGAAAGGAGGAAAAATTAGATGCCAACAATTAATCAACTTGTTAAGAAAAATCGTAGTAAAAAAACTAGAAAAAGTAAGAGTCCAGTTTTAAATGTCGGATTTAATACAATTGAAAGAAAACAAACTAATGATAAAAGTCCACAAAAAAGAGGTGTTTGTACAAGAGTAGGTACAAAAACTCCTAAAAAACCAAACTCAGCTTTAAGAAAGTATGCACGTGTTAGACTTTCTAATGGTAAAGAGATTGACGCCTATATTCCAGGCGAAGGTCATAATTTACAAGAACATAGTGTTGTTTTAGTACGTGGTGGTCGTGTTAAAGACTTAATTGGTGTTAGATATCATATTGTACGTGGTACTCTTGATACTCGTGGAGTTGAAGATCGTAAACAAAGTAGAAGTAAATACGGTACAAAGAAAAAATAATTTATAGAAAGAAGGAGAAAAAAATATGCGTAAGAAAAGAGCAGTTAAAAGAGATGTTCTTCCAGATCCAGTGTATAATTCAAAAGTCGTAACAAAGCTTATTAATACAATTATGCAAGACGGAAAAAAAGGAACAGCACAAACTATTTTATATGATGCTTTTGATATAATTAAAAAAGAAACTAATCAGGATCCTTTAGAAGTATATAATAAAGCATTAGAAAATATAAAACCAGCTCTAGAAGTTAAATCAAGAAGAGTTGGCGGTAGTAATTATCAAGTGCCAATTGAAGTATCTGATGATAGAAGTCAAGCTTTAGCTTTGCGTTGGCTTGTTAATTATGCAAAATTAAGAAATGGAAAGGGTATGGCTATTAATTTAGCTAATGAGATAATGGATGCTGCTAATGGTGTTGGTGGCGCTGTTAAGAAAAGAGAAGATACACATAAAATGGCTGAAGCAAATAAAGCATTTGCTCATTATAGATGGTAGGAAATATGGCAAGAGATGTTTCATTAGATAAAACTAGAAATATTGGTATAATGGCTCATATAGATGCTGGTAAAACAACATTTACAGAAAGAGTTTTATATCATACTGGTAAAATTCATAAAATTGGCGAAACTCATGATGGAGAAAGCCAAATGGACTGGATGGATCAAGAAAAAGAAAGAGGTATTACAATTACATCTGCTGCTACAACAGCACATTGGAAAGGATATCGTTTAAATATTATAGATACTCCAGGTCACGTAGATTTTACTATTGAAGTTGAAAGAAGTTTAAGAGTACTAGATGGTGCTGTTACTGTTCTTGATGCTCAAAATGGTGTTGAACCACAAACTGAAACAGTTTGGCGTCAAGCCACTGAATTTAATGTACCACGTCTTGTTTTTGCAAATAAGATGGATAAATTAGGCGCAAATTATGAATACAGTCTTGATACAATTAAAAAAAGATTAGGAGTTAATGCTAAACCTATTGCATGGCCTATTGGCGCTGAATCTAATTTTAAAGGTATTGTTGATATTTTAAATAGAAAAGCATATATTTTTGATGGATCAGCTGAAGAAAATTATACTGAATCAGATGTTCCTGAAGATTTAAAAGATTTAATTGAAGAAAAAAGAACTGAATTAATTGAAGCAGTTGCTGAATTTGATGATGAACTAATGGAAAAATATCTTGAAGGTGAAGAAGTTTCTGTTGAGCTAATTAAAAAAGCAATAAGGAAAGGAACTTTAGCAGTTAAATTCTTTCCAGTAACTGTTGGTAGTGCAAAAGCAAATATGGGTGTTAAATTTGCATTAGATGCTGTTATTGATTATCTTCCAAGCCCTCTTGATATTGGGGCAATTGAATGCGTTGATAAAAATGGTAAAGATGTACTTAGAAAAGCAGACGATAATGAACCATTTACTGCATTAGCATTCAAAGTTATGACTGATCCATTTGTTGGAACTTTAACATTCTTTAGAGTTTATTCAGGAAAACTTCAAAGTGGAAGCTATGTGTTGAACTCAACAAAGGGTGAAAAAGAAAGAGTTGGACGAATTTTACAAATGCATGCAAATACAAGAAAAGAAATTGATTGTGTTTATGCAGGAGAAATTGCTGCAGCAGTTGGCCTTAAAGATACTACTACTGCTGATACATTATGCGATGAAAAAAATTCAGTTGTTTTAAAAGGAATGGAAATTCCTGAACCAGTTATTGACCTTGCAATCGAACCAAAGAGTAAAGCAGATCAAGATAAAATGGCTTTGGCTTTACAAAAACTTGCTGGAGAAGATCCATCATTTAAATATCATACAGATCATGAAACTGGTCAAACAGTTATAAGTGGTATGGGTGAACTTCATCTAGATGTTCTTGTTGAAAGAATGAGAAGAGAATTTAATGTAGATTGTAATGTTGGTAAACCTCAAGTTGCTTATCGTGAAACAATTACTCAAATGGGTGAGTGTGAAGGTAAATATATAAAACAATCTGGAGGACGTGGACAATATGGTCACGTTTGGGTTAGATTTGAACCAAATCCAAGTAATGGTTATGAATTTGTTGATGCTATTGTTGGTGGTGTAGTTCCAAGAGAATATATACCAATAACTGATAAAGGATTACAAGAAGCAATGGCTGGAGGTATTTTAGCAGGATACCCAATGGTAGATGTTAAAGCAACATTATTTGACGGTTCATATCATGATGTTGACTCATCTGAAATGGCATTTAAAATTGCCGCTTCAATGGCTTTAAAAGAAGCTAAAAATAAATGTAAACCAGTTCTTCTTGAACCAATTATGAAAGTTGAAGTTGTTGTTCCAGAAGAATATTTGGGAAATGTTATGGGAGACCTTACATCAAGAAGAGGAAAACCAATGGGTAATGAATCAAGAGGAAATGCTCTTTCAATTCAAGCAATGGTTCCACTTGCAGAAATGTTTGGTTATGCAACTTCATTAAGAAGTAATACTCAAGGTAGAGGAACATTTACAATGTTTATGGACCATTATGAAGAGGTCCCTAAATCAATCGCTGAAGATATAATAAAGAAAAACAGCGTTAATTAAAATAATACTTGAAATTTATTCAAGCATTAGATAAAATATAATAGTAGAAAAGGAGGAAATATTATATGGCAAGAGAAAAATTTGATCGTTCAAAAGAACACGTTA
The DNA here is from genome assembly GCA_051893155.1 of Bacilli bacterium. Classification (GTDB taxonomy): domain Bacteria; phylum Bacillota_I; class Bacilli_A; order RF39; family UBA660; genus UBA6448. The sequence goes on along the minus strand of JBJFGY010000001.1, from coordinate 223 downwards.
ATATTGGTACAATTGGCCACGTTGACCATGGTAAAACTACATTAACTGCTGCGATCACTAAATATTTTGGAACATTTGTTGATTATGCAGATATCGATAAAGCTCCAGAAGAAAGAGAAAGAGGTATTACTATTAATACTGCACACGTAGAGTATCAAACTGAAAAACGTCACTATGCTCACGTTGACTGTCCAGGACATGCTGACTATGTTAAAAACATGAT